>CALMZO010000261.1 GCA_937870825.1 uncultured Chloroflexota bacterium
TTACGCCAGAGGATGCCCGCGCTTGGTTTGCTCATTGTGGCTATCTCATCCCTTGAATCATTTAGGAATCCGTTCTAATGTCGGCATCCACGCCAGTTTGTACGGCACCAAATCCGCGCCCGTTATCACTGCCGCGACGCCCGGGGTTGCCAACGCTTTTTCTTTGTTGATGCTTTTGATTTTCGCGTGCGCGAACGGCGAGCGCACAATGTCGAGCCACAACATACCGGGGAATTTAATGTCCTCGATGTAATTGCCGCGCCCGCGCAAAAATCGCGCGTCCTCTTTACGTTTTACGGAATGTCCGAATCCTAATGCTTCAGCCATAGTTTTTCTCCAGTGTTCAGTGTTCAATGTTCAGTATTCAGTCACGATTCACGGAATACTGTTCACTGATGACTGATTACTGATTACTCGCCATCTTTTCCGCCGCGTATTTCACCGAGTCCACGATTCCGTTATAGCCCGTGCAGCGACACAGGTTTCCCGAAATCGCCCAACGAATTTCATCTTCGCTCGGATTCAGATTCTTTTTCAAGAACGCGACGCTCGTGGGCATCATGCCCGGTGTGCAGAATCCGCATTGCAGTCCATGTTTCTCGTGGAACGCTTCTTGAATCGGCGAAAGTTTTCCGTTTTGGGTCAGTCCTTCGACGGTGGTGATTTTTTTTCCGTTCGCCTGGACGGCAAACATCGTACACGATTTGACGGGGACGCCCTCCAACAAAATCGTACACACACCGCACGAGGTTGTATCACAACCGACGTGCGTCCCCGTGAGGTTCGCGTTCTCGCGAATGAAATGCGCGAGCAATAAACGCGGTTCCACATCGTCGCTGTAATCCTTGCCATTGATGTTGATGGTTACGTTCATAAGAAATACTGACCACAGACAGCAGACAGCAGACAGCAGACGAGATTCCTCTCTCCGTTCGGAATAACAAAACGTCGCCCGTCGTCCGTCGTCCGTCGTCGCTATCCTTTCGCTCTCGCAATCGCTTTTTCAAGCGCGCGCATCGTCAACACGCGCACAAGGTTGCGTTTGTAATCCACACCGCCGCGCAAATCCGCGTTCGGTTCGCAATCTTCTTGCGCGAACACTGCCGCGCGTTTAATCCATTTCGTTTCGGGCATCTCGCCGCGTAACGCGTCTTCGGAACGTTTTGCGCGCAATGCTTGCAAACCAAGATTCGTCATGCCGATGCCGATTTGTTCAATTTTGCCTGACGCGTCGAGATTCAATTGCACGGCGACGCCTGCGGTCGCGAAATCGCCCACCTTGCGTTCCATTTTCAAGTACGCGCCCCCACTGCGCGCGACGGGCGCGGGAATTTGCACCTCTGTCAAAATTTCATCAGACGCGAGCGCGGTCGAAAACAGTCCCGTAAAGAAAGCGTCAACCGCAATCGTTCGATTTCCCGCCGCGCCCGTTGCGACAACTTGCGCCCGATATGCGAGCATCGTCGCGGGA
Organism: uncultured Chloroflexota bacterium; assembly: GCA_937870825.1. Taxonomy (GTDB): domain Bacteria; phylum Chloroflexota; class Anaerolineae; order UBA4142; family SHND01; genus SHND01. The sequence goes on from CALMZO010000261.1 coordinate 1,472, forward strand.
TGGTCGTTCGCGGGGTCGGCGTGCGCGAGATTGCCCGCGAGCGTCGCGCGATTACGCACAATCGGGTCGGCGACCGATAACGTTGTGTCGTACAAGAGAGGATACTTTTCGCGCACGAGCGCGGAATCTTCGAGTTGAGATTCGCGCGTCAGCGCGCCAATTTTCAACCATCCGCCTTCTTCGCGGATATAGTCCAGCCCGCCGATGCCGTTAATGTCCACCACCATCGCGGGCTGTGCGAGCCGAAATTTCATCAGAGGAATGAGGGATTGTCCGCCCGACAAAATTTTCGCCTCAGGATTGGATTTGAGCAGCGCGAGCGCATCGGGGATAGACGCGGGCGCCGCGTATTGAAACTGTGCGGGAATCATGCAATATCACCTCCATTGGTGAAAATGCCGCGACAGCGCAGGGTTCATTAACGCCAATGAATACGCACCGATCGCGTGAGTGGTCGCACGCGGTCACCCTCACCTTTTGGAACAAGCTGGGCGACAACGCGCGAACGTCGCGCCCCGGCGTTGGGGCGATAGCTCAATTTGTGGGAAATGCTAAAAAGAGGAAGCAGTTTGCAGAAGCAACACTCACGCAATTATACAACTCGCGCAAACGCGTTGTCAATCGAAAATATTTCGAGAGCGAAAAATAGGAAACCCGCTCTGTTAAAAGCGGGTTTCCTATTTTTCGCACATTCCACTTGGCGTCCGGTTCTTTTTCTTTACGCACTCACCGTCACACGCAATTCGCGGCGCGTGCGCCACAGGTGCAGCACAACTGCGACGAACAAGAGCGCGAATCCTACCGCATCAAAACGCGTGTCCGCCGCGAGCAAGAGCATTCCGCTGATTCCAAAAATGACGCGTTCGATGAGCGTTGCATCTTTCAAAAACCATCCGCCGAATGCGACAGAGAACGCGGCGACCGCGAGACATGCGGTAAAGAACACCCATACGATTGTCGTGATTGGCACTGTGTCCCACAACAACAGCAAACCCAGACCGTCAGGACTGAGCGTGAACATGAACGGCACGAGGAACGCGGGCAAGCAGTATTTCCACGCGAGCAGCATCGTCGGGTACGGTTTGCCGCCGGTAATCGCGGCTGCCGCGAACGGCGACAATGCCGTCGGCGGCGAAACATCGGACAGCACCGCGTAATAAAAAATAAACATGTGCGCGGCAACTTCCGGGACGCCGACTTGCGCGAGCGCGGGCACCACCATCACCACCGCGATAATGTACGATGCGGTAACAGGCACCGCGAGTCCCAACACCCACACGGCGATGGCGGCGAACGCGACGGTGAACAAGGGAACACCCCCCCCCAGTCCGACGATGAGTCCCGAAATTTTCAGACCGAGCCCAGTGAGCGTGACCACTGAAACGATGATGCCTGCGCACGCGGTGGTCGCCGCGACAGAGATTACGCCGCGCCCGCCGCCCTCGAACGCGCGAAGGATGCGGTACGAGTCCACGTCGCCAATCATGCCGCGCACATGCCGATAGATGATGATGGCGGCGGCGAGCGATGCCGCGAGCATCATTCCCCAAAACGCGGCGGTGGGGGGACGAAAATTGAACGCGAGCCACAACACCAATGCGAGAACCAATCCTGTTGTGCCAGCCCAGAGCGAAGTCAAGCGCGTCTCTTTCCGCAGAAAACTCAATGCGAACGCGATCGCGATAGACCAAAAGACTGCCATGAACGCGGTCATGCCGAAAGCCATCAACACCGCGACGGCGAACAATGACGTAAAGTGATACCCGTACTTGAGCGTCAATTCCCAAAACGGGAGCGTTTTAATTTCGACCGCGCGCGTTTTCATGCGCCGCGAATCCGCTTCAATCATCAAGAAACATGACAAGTAGTACAGTATCGTCGGAATCGTCGCCATCACCAGCACTTGCAGATAAGTGATTTCGAGATATTCCGCGATGAGGAATGCTGCCGCGCCGAGCGTTGGAGGTGAAAGAATCGCGCCGAGTCCTGCCGCCGATAAAATTCCGCCTGCGGTATTTTTGTCATACCCCGCGCGCTTTAACATGGGCCACGCGAGCGCGCCGAGGGTGACCGTCGTCGCGACGCCGCTGCCCGAAACGGTGCCGAGCAAAAATCCCGCCGCCGTCACCGTTCGCCCCGGACCTGCGCCGCTGTTCGAGCGTCCCATCGCGGCGAATGCCCAATCGAGAAAAAATTTTCCCGCGCCGCTGTATTCCAGCACCGCGCCGTAAATGGTGAACAGGACAATAAACGTCGCGGCAACGTCGAGCGGCACCCCAAAAATTCCTTCGAGCGTCAAATAATTTTGTCCGACGATGCGCGGAATGCCGTACCCGCGATGGTCGAACGGCTCCGGCATGTACGGACCGAGAAACGCGTACGCCAAAAACGCGAGCGTAATCGCCGCAAGCGCCCAGCCCGTCGTGCGCCGCGTCGCTTCGATGATGAGAACAATCAAAATAATTCCGAACGCGATTTCGGGCGTTGTCGGACGCGTAATGCGTTGCAGCGCGGATTCGTAAATCAATAAAAGATATACAAGACTCGCGACGGCAAGCCCCGCCAGAACAATGTCGTACCACGGCACGCGTTTGAGGTCGCGTTTCGTCAATGGATAAAACAGGTAGGTCAACACCAAGACGAGCATCAAAAACGTTGCGCGATAAACGTGCGTGGTGACCGCGTATTGTGTCCAGTACAACGCGTATACCGAAAGCCCGATGCACAACGCGCCCGCAATCCAAGCCCACACTCCTTGAAATTTGCGCGTCGCCGATTCGCTTTCAAACTCTTGAATGATTTCATCCAACTTGTCTTGTTGAATGACATCTTCAGGTTCCCGCGCAGTGGGAACAGGTAAAGAAGATTGTGACATGATGAATAAAGACCCCAAGTGATTTGTGAACAACGGTCAAAACACTTGGGGTCAAGGGGGCGTGAGTGTCTCCGCGTTCGCAAGTGGTTGGTTCGGATGGGGAACCTATCACCCGCGAGCGCCTTTTACGCAATTACCATTTCACCTCTCACGTTTTATTGTGGCTGCCACGCGCCTTTTTCTTTATAAAACTTGATCGCGCCGGGATGGTACGGAATCGAAGAGCCGACGGCAGCCGATTCAACCGTAAATTTTTTCGCTTCGGGATGCACCGCGCGGATTTGGTCAACATTGTCGAACAAGGTCTTGAGAATCCGGTACGCGAGCTCGGGATTCATGTTCGCGTTCACGAGCAAAATGTTGCCGATACCGATGCCCGGAATGTCTTGGTCGAAGCCCGCGTAGGTTTTCGCGGGCAGATTGAACGCGGTATAGACCGGTCCCCATTTTTCTTGCAACGGCTTGACGAGTCCGCTCGTGTCCACGAACTTGACTTTTAACCCGGCGGTCGAAACGAGGTCGGTGACAGCCGAGGTGGGGAGACCCCCAATCCAAAAGAACGCGTCAATCTTGCGGTCTTTCATGGCGGCAACGGATTCCGCAACACTCAAGTTGTCGCGCGTCACATCGGCTTTTGGATTCAAGCCCGCGGCTTCCATTGCGCGGTCGGCGAGAACTTCGGTGCTGCTGCCTGCAGACCCGACCGAGATGCGCTTGCCCTTCATGTCCGCAATGGTGTTGATGCCCGAGTCTTCCAACGCAACGACGTGAAAGAAACTTGTATACAGCGTGGCGAGGGTGCACGCGGGAATCGGACCGGTGTCTTTGTAAACGCCTTCGCCTTTGACCGCGATATACGCGGAATCAATTGTGGACATGCCGAGGTCGGCGTCGCCCGAATTGACGAGTTTGTTGTTGTCCACTGAACCGCCCGTCACTTCGGCGGTGACTTCGGTGTTGCCCATTTTTTCGGTCAAGATGCGCGCGATGCCCCCGCCGTACGGAAAGTACACGCCGCCTGTGCCGCCCGTGCCAATCACCAGACGCAGTTTGCCATCCGGAATTGGTTTGTTGGCAGCTTCGAGCGTGCAAGGCGCAGTATATTCTGCCATCGCTGGCGCCGCGGTCGGTTCGGGCGCGCTCGTCGCGGGTGCGGGGGCAGAGGTGGGCGGTGCGGCGGTGGGCGGTGCGGCGGTGGGCGGTGCGGTGGTGGGCGATGCGGCAGGGGAACATGCCGCAATCAAAAGCATCAGGACGAGGACCAAAATTGAATAGCTGGCAAGACGGACCTTCATTGCTCTCCTCCTTGAGATGGTGATTATGCCAACGCATCTCGAAAATGGATGTTCGATAAATTGCAGCTGCGGCAATCAAATGGCGATTCCATGAGTTTCCGGGCGAGCGAGCATTTTTGAGGTGCGTTGTAGTGGGACTATAGCGCGTTAAAAAAAACACCGCGTGAACAGAGGGCGCTCAATTGTAAAAAACTTGTGAAAACCTCCCATCTCGGGCGAACAGACGTTGCCACACGACAGACGGCGACTGCAAAGTCCCTTGACAAGGAGGTGTCATTTCGAACGGAGTGAGAAATCTCGGCTGCCCCGCGTAGTGAGATTTCTCGCATTCGCTCGAAATGACAGTTAACGCGACTTGGCAGTTGCCCTGCCACACGACAAGCCGAGTTTTTATTCGCGTTCGAAGCGATATCCAATCCCGTACTCGGTCAACAAATGGCGCGGATTCAGGGGGTCGTCCTCAATTTTTTGGCGCAGGCGGCGGACGTACGCGCGCAAGTATTCTGCCTCGTTCCCGTATTCGCTGCCCCACACGGCTTGGAGCAAATGACGATGCGTAATCACTTTGCCCGCGTTTCGCATCAAATAGTGCAGCATATCAAATTCGGTCGGCGTCAGCTTGATGGGCTCGCCGCGCCGCGTCACCTTGCGCGCGTTCGCGTCGAGATGAATTTCATCCGCGCGAAAATGTTCTGCGGCTGTGCCCGGCGCGCTTTGCGGCTGCGCGCGCCGCAATATCGCGCGCACGCGCGCAAGCAATTCCGCGATGCCAAACGGTTTGGTGAGGTAATCGTCCGCGCCCATATCGAGCGCGGCGACTTTGTCTTTTTCTTCGCCGAGCGCGGTGAGAATAATAATGGGCGTCAAAAAAGTTTGGCGAATGCGCCGCGTCGTCTCGATGCCGTCCATCGTCGGCATCATCAGGTCCATGATGACCAAATCTACCGCGCGCGTATTGAGAATCGCGAGGGCTTCGAGTCCATTCGCCGCAAGCTGGGTGGCAAACCCGCGCGCTTCCAAATTCTTGCGAATAAAATCGCGCAGCGGCGGTTCGTCGTCAACGATGAGGACGGTGTTTCGCACGAGCGTTGAAAATGACAGGTGACGGACGACGGGCGATTGTTACCGCGTCACGCGTCACGCGCCACCTGTTCCCTCTCCGATGGCAATTCAAACGCGATTATCGTTCCTCGCGCTGAATCTTCCACCCAAATTTTTCCGCCATGTGTGGTGATGAATCCTTTGCAGATGGCAAGTCCAATGCCCGCGCCGCCAATGTGGCGCGTGATGCCATTTTCGACGCGATAGAAACGGTCAAAAATTTTCTCGCGATGTTCCGGCGGAATGCCCGGTCCCTCATCCGCGACGCGCACAATCACGCTTCCATTGTCGCGCTGCGCGGAAATTTTGATGGGCGAATCCGCAGGGGCATACTTGAACGCGTTCTCGAATAAATTTCGCAATACGGCTTCGAGACGCAGCGGGTCTGCCATCAGTAGTGGAACATCGTCGTCAATCGCGTACACGATGCGCGCGGTGTTTGCCAGGTGCGCGTGCTGCGCTGCGCGTTCCGCAATGTTTTGCAGCGAACACCATTCGCGATGTACGGTAAACATGCCCGCTTGAATGCGAGACAAATCCAGCAAGTCCGTGACGAGATTGCTCAAACGGTCCACTTCCTTTGACGCCGCTTGCAAAAAATCGCGCTGCGCGTTCGCGTCCCATTGCACATCGTCTTCGAGCAGCGACGTGATATTGCCCTTGATGCCCGCGAGCGGTGTGCGTAGTTCATGCGACACGGCGGTAATGAGCGCGGACTTGATGCGGTCCAATTCTTTGTCGCCGGTCACATCGAGCCAAAGCTCCCCGCGTCCAATCACTTGATTTTTTTCATCGGTGACATTGAACGATTGCAAACGCAAATCGAGCGCGCGCCCGTCGCGTCGCAGCGTAAGTTCGCGCACTGCGCCGTTTGGTTCGCGCGCGGGTTTCGTCTCGGCGTGGGCGAGCAATCGCTCTTGAAGCGAGGATGCCGTCGCCTGGGACACCGCGTCGGGCGGCAAATCCGCGAGTTCGCAAACGCGGCGATTGAAATAGACGACGCGCCCATCGGGATTCGCGAGGACCAAACCATCGTTCAAGGATTGCACAATCGCCTCGAGCGTGCGCGTTTGTTCCCGCAATTTTTCGTCGGTGAGCCCAAAGAGCGCGGCATTCTCGATTGCCATTGCCGCGTGATTCGCAAAATTGACAATGAGTTGGATTTCTTGCGGCGCGCATTCGTGCGCATCGCGCCAATACAGCACCAGGGCGGCGTGCGGGGCGTGCCGCGTGATGAGCGGCACGGCGACGAGCGCGCGAAATCCCTCCAAGCGCGCGCGGGCGCGAAACATTTCCGGATAGGTCGGGTCATCCTTGGTGTCGCGCACCTGAACCAATTCGCGCGTCAACATTGCGCGCAGCGAAGGCGAGTTTTCATCGGGCGGCAAATGCAGCGAGTTGATGCTCCGAACGTATTCGGCGGAAAGTCCGCGCGCGGCGCGCAATCGCAAGGTGTTCGTACGTTCGTCGAGAATCACAATCGCGCACATGTTCACGTTGAGCAAGCGCTGCACCTGTTCGAGAATCGTGTCGAGAACGCGCGGCGAATCGAGGGTTGAGACGACAGCGGTGCTGGTATCGAGCAGTGTGTTGAGTTCGGTGATGCGGCGCTCGATATTTTGCTCCATCGTCGCCAGCGAACGCGAGAGCGCGCCCACCTGGTCTTGCCGCGCTGCAATGTTTTGCAATTGCGCGCGGTCGGTGCCGGTGACATCGCGTCGACTAATTGCCGAACTGAAGGCGGATAATTTTTCAAGCGGTGAAATGACGCGGCGCGACAAGACCACCCAAAACAAAATGCCGCCGCCGACAAACACTGCAATCGCGATCAGCAGGCCATTGTGAAACGCGCGGCTCGTCGCAAACGCGACATCGGTGGGACGCTGGACAATCACCGTCCACTGTACGGTCACAATCGGCGCGTAACTGCGAAGCCATTCGCGCCCCGCATCGTCGCGTCCAATGAGCGAACCTTGCTGTCCCAACTGGGCGCGATTGATTTCATCGGGGAATTCCGGACGCGCATAGCTGAGCAGCCGCGCGGGATTCGAATCGCCGACGATTTGTCCCGATTCGTCCACCAACGTCACGCGCAGCGGGTCATCGGGGTCCGACGCAATTTTTGCAAGGGGACCGGAAAGACGATGCAGTGAAAGATTGGTGGCGACGATGCCCAGATACGCGCCTGTGTCCGCGTCGCGCACGGGCATCACGGCAGTCACAATCGGTACATTGGTTGTCGGGGAAATGCGTCCGTTGGAAAGAAACGGACCGGCGAGAATTTGTGACTTGCGAAAGTGTTCCCGAAAGGAAAAATCCGCGCCGATGGTACTGCCCGGCGCCTCGGGGTAATGGTAGCGCATGATGCCTTTGGCGTTGAGGAGATAGACGAGGTTGATTTCGGTGCGCGCCGTCGCGATGTTGGCAAACAGCGGGCGCAATGTTTCAACATCCCCCTCCTGCACCGGGCGAAGCGGCGCGAGCGCATTGACGGTGTTGAGTGAATTTTGAAGAATCGCGTCGGTTTCGAGCGCGATGGATTGTGCGAGCGCAAGGTCTGCGGCTTGTACATCGCGTTCGAGACGCGCGCCTGCGAGCCAATCAAAAATGATGGCGGCGATGAGTACGGGGATTACAAACAGCAGATAAATCGCAAACAGTTGTAATCCCAAATCGCGGCGGAGATTCAAAGTGAGGTGACAGCGGACAGGTGACGGGCTTGCGCGTCACGGGTCTTGTTCAAAGAACGACCTGCGTCAAGGTCCGGAATTGCATTGTGGTGGGAAAACTATACGAGGGATGATTGCGAATGTCAATGTCAAAAATTAACTGCAGCCGGCGCCTTGGCGCGGGGAGGGACGAGGCGAAAGCGAAAATGGATGTGGCGCAACCGTACCTTTTAGGGCATTTGCAAAGCCCCTTGACAAGCGAATGTCATTTCGAACGGAGTGAGAAATCTCGTCTGCCGCGCGTCGTGAGATTTCTCGCATCCGCTCGAAACGACAGTTAACGCGACTTGGCAGTCGCCGTGCGCAAGCGCTTGTGTGGCATGGATACGTCAGGTATAATTCGTTGCAACGGAATTCAAAAATCAATTTACACCGACCATTTTGAATGCGTTGCATCTCTATTTTGCGGAGCCGCTGTGAAATTACACGAACATCAGTCCAAAGAAATTTTTTCGCGCTATGGCATTCCAACCCCAAAAGGCAAAGTCGCGTACGATGCGGAAAGTGCGCGCGAAATTGCCAAAGAAATCGGCAAGCCCGTTGTGGTCAAGGCACAAGTGTTGGTGGGCGGGCGCGGTAAGGCGGGCGGCGTCAAACTCGCGAAAACGCCCGACGAAGCAGAGCAGCACGCCGACGCGATTTTGGGAATGGACATCAAGGGATTGACCGTACGCAAAGTGCTGGTTGACCCGGCAGTGCCAAACAAAGCAGAGATTTATTTGGGAATCGTCGTTGACCGCAATGCGGGCGCGCCGGTGATGATGGCATCCGCCGCGGGCGGCATGGACATCGAAGAGGTCGCGCGCGTTACACCGGAAAAAATCAAACGCGAAACGATTGACCCCGTGCTTGGTTTGCAGTCCTATCAAGCGCGCGAATTGGGGTACGGCATCGGGCTGGACAAAAAACGGGTACCGGCGTTTGTCAAAATTGCGCTTGCGCTCTATCGCGTCTTTGTCGAAACGGACGCATCGCTCGTGGAAATCAATCCGTTGTTTATTACTGCCGATGATGCGCTGCTCGCTGCCGATGGAAAACTCGTCCTCGACGACAGCGCGCTCGACAAACATCACGATTTGGAAATGCTGCGCGACGCGGACGAAGAAAATCCTGCCGAACGCGAAGCGCGCACTGCCGGTCTCTCGTTCGTCAAGTTGGACGGCAACATCGGCTGCATGGTGAACGGCGCGGGTCTCGCCATGGCGACGATGGACGTAATCCAATTTTACGGCGGTGAACCCGCGAACTTTCTCGACATTGGCGGCGGCGCAAAAGCGGACAAAGTTGCTGCCGCGCTGCGAATTATTCTCGCGGACGCGAATGTCAAAGCGGTGCTGCTCAATATCTTTGGCGGCATTACGCGCGGCGATGAAGTGGCGCGCGGCATTGTCGAGGCGTTGAATCAAGTGAAAACCGATGTACCAATGGTTGCGCGCATCGTCGGTACGAACGCCGAAGAAGGGCGCAAAATTCTCGCGAGCGCGAATATGAAAACTGCCGCATCGTTGGAAGAAGGCGCGCGCATGGCGGTCGAAATTGCAAAGGCAAGCGAAAAGTAAAAAGTTAATCGGCAAGTTGCCGCGCTAAAAGTACCAAGCCGAAGGCGAAACTTTTAGCTTTTAACTTTCAACTTTTAACTTTTACATGAATTGGGAAATTCTCGGCGACGAAGCCGTTGGATACTTGCGGCATCTGCTCTGCCTCGAAACGGTAAATCCCCCGGGCAACGAAATCATCGCGTGTCAGTATCTCGCAGATGTTTTGGCGCGCGACGGAATCGAATCCACGATTGTCGAAACTGCGCCGACGCGCGGCAACCTCGTCGCGCGCCTGAAAGGGAATGGTCGCGCCGAACCGTTGTTGCTCATGGTGCATCTCGACGTTGTGCCTGTCGAACGCGCGCGTTGGAAACATGACCCGTTCGGCGGTGAAATCGAAAATGGTTTTGTATACGGACGCGGCGCGCTCGATACCAAAGAACTCGCGGCGATGGAACTCGTGGTCTTGTTGTGGCTCAAACGCAACAACGTCCCGCTCGCGCGCGACGTGATTTTCATGGCGAACGCGGACGAAGAAGCGGGCGGCACGTTTGGCGCGAAATGGATGGTGGAAAATCGGCCCGACTTGATTCGCGCGGAGTATGCAATCAACGAAGGCGGCGGTTTCGGCACACCGATTCTGGGCAAACGCATTTATGGAATCCAGACAGGCGAAAAAGGCACCGCGCGTTTTTCGTTGCGCGCGCATGGCAAACCCGGTCACGCATCCGTTCCGCAATCCGATAACGCGGTGCTGAAACTCGCGCGCGGCTTGGACAAACTGGGCAGCGCGTCGTTCCCCTTGCACGTGACACAAACCGCGCGCAATTACGTGGAAGGACTGTCCAAAGCGATTGGCGGACTCGCGGGCGTGTCTCTGCGCGCGCTGCTTGAACCCAAGAACAATCCGCGCGCGTTTGAACAATTGCCGCTCGACGAGGGGATGAAAGGTTTGCTGTACGCGATGTTCCACAACACCGCGACGCCGACAAAACTGAACGCCGGTTCCAAAATCAACGTCATTCCCTCCGTTGCCGAAGCGCAAGTGGACGCGCGGCTCGTGCCGGGACAAACGCCTGAAACTTTTTGGCGCGAATTGCGCGCGGTGTTGGATGATTCCTACGAAATTGAATTTCATCAGCCGACGATGACCGGCATCGAAGCAGACCCGCAGTCGCCGTTGTACGATACGATGGTGCGCGCGCTGCAGCGACATGATTCGGACGCGATTGTCTTGCCCGATTTGGTTGTCGGCGCAACGGACGCGCGGCATGTGACAAGACTTGGAACAAAAGTGTACGGTTTTTGTCCCATGTTCGACAGTGCCAGCGAAATGGAACGCGTGCACGGCGACGATGAGCGCATCTCGCTGAAAAATGTTGCGTTTGGCACGCGCGTGTTGTACGAGGTCGTGAGTGAGTTTGCTCAAAAAACATGAATCCCGATGACGTGGTTCTCGTCGCGCTCATCAATACGCCGCGCGATTTGGAAATTGCAACGCGCGAACATTGGTATCGGATTCCGTCGAAACATGCGCCGAAATTTTTTTCGGGCGCGCAGTATCTCGCCTTTTATTTGCCGCGCGCGTTCGGCGAACGCAAGTGGAGCATTGACACCTACGCGACGGTGCGCGGGCATGAACTCGCGCGCCGCGTAGACTTGATTCCCGAAGAAGCGCAGCATCCGCGCGCGAACGAAATTTATTACAAACTGCAGTTGGGGGAAATGGAAACGCGCGAGCCGCCGATTGTTTCAAAACGCGGACGCCGCGTTTTGTTTCTGTGGACGAATTGGGAAAAATTTTCGACTGCGCGCGAGTGGAATGATTTGTATTTGCGGACGCCTGCGCACGAAAAATTGTACGACGCCTTGCGCGCGGACAATATGGATGTCGAACGCGAAATGTTTGTGCACGAAGGGCGTTCGCGGTATCGCGTAGATTTCTTGGTGTACTTGCCGCAAGGACAGATTGTCATTTCTGTCGGCGAAAAGGCGGCGCAAGAAAAATTGGGCAAGCAGATCGCGCTGACGGTGACGCCGAACGAAATCGAAAATCACTTGGCGCGCGTGCAAAGGACCATTCAACGCGCGGCGCGCGAATTGAAACAAAATTACGTGTAGGGCGAATACATGAATTCGCCCTACGGAGGAACGGATGAGCATTCTCGTTGATAAACATACGCGATTGTTGGTGCAGGGCATCACGGGGCGTGAGGGGCAGTTTCATACAAAAAATTCGATGGATTACGGGACGAATGTTGTCGCCGGTGTGACGCCGGGACGCGGCGGCGAAACCGCGTTGGGCGTGCCGGTCTTTGACACCGTGAGGGAAGCGGTGGAGCAAACCGGCGCGAACGTTTCGGTGATTTATGTGCCTGCCGCGTTCGCCGCCGATGCGATGTTGGAAGCGAGCGATGCGGGCATTTCGCTCGTCGTTTGCATCACGGAGCGTGTGCCTGTCCAAGACATGATGCGCGTGAAACATCAATTCAATTTGCACGGCACAAAACTGATTGGACCGAATTGTCCCGGCTTGATTTCGCCCGGTCAGGCAAAAGTTGGAATCATTCCCGGTGAGATTTGTACGCCGGGGCATGTGGGCTTGGTCTCACGCAGTGGCACGTTGACGTACGAAGTGGTTGACGCGTTGACGCGGCAAGGCGATGGCCAGTCGACCTGCGTCGGCATTGGCGGGGACCCGGTGCGCGGTTTGAACTTTATTGAAATTTTGGAATTGTTTCAGAGTGACCCGGAAACGCACGCGATTGTTTTGATTGGTGAAATTGGCGGGACGGACGAAGAAAAAGCCGCCGCGTACATTCGCGCGCATGTGACGAAACCGGTCGTCGCGTTCATCGCCGGACAAACCGCGCCGCCCGGAAAACGCATGGGTCACGCGGGCGCGATTATCGAAGGCGGCACGGGCACGGCAGAAGAAAAAATCAAAGCGTTCCATTCTGTGGGTGTTTCCGTCGCGCGTTACCCGGTCGAGTGTGCCGAGTTGATTCGCAAGGCATTGTGAACAAGGTAGGGTAAGGGCGAAGCTGCGCGGAACAAATAAAACTCTTGAAGATTCGCAGGACTCGTTCCGATTCGTGCAGAGTCGCGTTTTGTGTTTTAGGTTTCTGTCGCGAGGTTGGGATTGGAAAATCATGCCAAGTCGCCGACGCTCGATTTGGAAATTTACGCCGGCTGTTGGATTGCGCTGGTGCGCGGACGCGTGGTGGCATCGGGAACTTCGGCGCACGAAACTCTGTTACACTGCCGCGCGATGCGCTTGAAGGACGAACCGATTTTGAAATTTATTCCATCGAGACGCCGGACGACCGATACGACAACGCCAAAAAAAACCAATGAGCATTCTTGAAACATTGCGCGCGTTTTTGAAGCGGCGCGGCGAACGTGTGTATTTGGTGGGCGGTAGTGTGCGCGATGTTTTGCTCCGGCGCGAAACGCACGACCTCGATGTCGCGGTGCAGGGGAGCGCGCGAAATTTGGCGCGTGCGTTCGCGGACGAAATTCGCGCGGCATTTTATTTGATGGATGAAGAGTTCGACGTGGCGCGCGTGATTTTGGAAATTGCGGATGGTTCGCACGACATTGTGGATTTTGCGCGTCAGCGCGGTAACTCGATGGCGCAAGATTTAGCCACGCGCGATTTCACTATCAACGCGATGGCGGCGGACGCGGCGGCATGGAACGGCGACCCGAACGAAATCATTGACCCGTTTAACGGGCGCGCGGATTTGGCAGCGCAACGCGTGCGCGTCGTTTCCGAAACGGTGTTTGAACATGACGCGGTGCGTTTGCTGCGCGCGGCGCGCATGGAGGCGGAATTCGATTTTGTTTTAGAAGACGACACGGAAAAATTGCTGCGCCGCGATGCTCCGTTCATTGAATCCGCGCCAACGGAACGCGTGCGCGATGAGCTGATGAAAATTATCGCCGCGCCGAATGTGCTGCGAAATTTGAATCGGCTCGACGCGTTGGATTTGTTGGGACGGGTTTTGCCCGAAGTGAACGCGATGCGCGGGGTGACGCAATCACCGCCGCATGTGTACGAGGTGTTGGAACATTCACTGCGCGCCGTTGCTGCGGCGGAAGAGACGGAACGCGCGGGCTATTTGAATTTGGCACAGGGCGCGTTCGGCGCACAGCTGCGCGAACATTTTTCGCAAATGGTTTCCGGCGCGCGCACGCGGCGCGAGTTGCTGCGGCTCGCGCTGCTTTTGCACGATGTCGGAAAACCCGCGACGCGCGCGGTGGACGAAGCAGGACGCATTCGATTCTTGACGCATGAAAAAATCGGCGCGGAAATTGTCGGACCCGCGCTGCGGCGTTTGAAATTTTCGAACGAAGAAATCGCGCACGTGAAAACGATTGTGGCAAACCACATGCGTCCATTGTGGCTCTCGGAAAGCGGTGTGAGCAATCGCGCGGTGTATCGTTTTTTTCGCGCGACGGGGGATGCCGGTGTGGATGTCGTCGTGCATTCGTGGTGTGACCAACGCGCGATTTTTGGCGGCGAAACGGATGACCCGGAAATTCACGCGCTGCACGCGGTGATTGGAAAATTGCTGGACCGGTTTTATCACGCGCACGCCCAGGTCGTCGCGCCCCCGTCGTTGGTCAACGGTGGTGATGTGATGCGCGCGTTGAACATTCCGGGCGGTCCGCGCGTCGGCGAAATCCTGGACGCGGTGCGCGAAGCGCAAGCGGTTGGCGAAGTGACCACGCGCGCACAAGCCATCGAACGGATTTTGCAGTTGGCGCAGCCGCAAAAAATTTGACCCTCTTAAATGAATCCCCTATAATCTTTCGTCGCTTGCGCGAAAACGGCGCGCGCTAACGCGCTGTGCGGTCACGCAAAATCCATTTTCCAATCTCCAATCTCTCCTCCTGAAAGGTCTCGATGCGTCAACGTACTTTTATTTCCTTTGCTTTAATTGTTTTGCTCACGATTGTTACCGGCTGGTTGTCGTTGAGCAATCCGACGATTACACTGGGCGATATTTCGCGCGAAATTCGCGTGCATCTCGGTTTGGACTTGCAAGGTGGCTTGCGCGTGCTCCTGCAAGCCGATGTCCCCGAAGGCACTGTGGTGGATGCGGGTTCGATGCAGGTCGCCCGCGATATTATCGAACGCCGCGTGAACGCGCTCGGCGTTGCCGAACCGTTGGTCCAACTTCAAGGCACCAACCGCATTGTGGTGGAACTGCCGGGCATTCAGAATCCAGACCAGGCGATTCAAGTGTTTGGCGGAACGGGTCTGCTGGAGTTTGTGGACGCAGGTCCCACAGGTCTGGTCGAGGGCCAAGAAATCCAAACGACCGGTCCGACACTGGACAATTCGTGTTCGGACAGTGTGGCGCAAGCGAATCCGACGGCGGTCCCCACCGTCTCCCCCACGTCCGCGATTTCCCCGACGAACACGGTTACGAACACCAACCCGATTGATGCGGGAACTGTCTATACGACAGTGATGACCGGCGATTGTTTGCAGACCGCGACGGTGGTGTTTAACCCAACGACGAATCAACCGGAAATCTCATTCACGCTCAAAGGCGACGGGGTAAAAATTTTTGGTGACTTTACAACCGCGAATGTCGGCAAGTTTTTGGCGATTGCCCTGGACAAACGCGTAATTTCCTCCCCCACCATTAATTCCCCCATCACCGGCGGCAGTGGTGTGATTGAAGGCAGGTTTACGCTCGAGGAAGCCAACAACCTGGCAGTGCAATTGCGGTTTGGTTCGCTGCCGATTCCACTTCGCATCGAGACGACGACAAACATTGGTCCGACACTCGGTCAAGATTCGGTGGACCGCAGTCTCGTCGCGGGCGCGATTGGATTGGGAATCGTTTCGTTGTTCATGATTCTGTTTTATCGCGTGCCCGGTGTCGTGGCAGTCGTTGCGCTCACAATTTATGGTTTCCTCTCGTTCACAATCTACAAGGTGGGCGTTCCCGGATTCTTTCCTTTCGTGACCTTGACCTTGCCGGGCATTGCGGGTTTCGTGTTGTCACTCGGCGTTGCGGTGGACAGCAATTTCCTTGTCTTTGAACGCATGAAGGAAGAATTGCGCGCAGGGCGTCCACTGCCGCAAGCCGTCGAAATTGGTTTTGACCGCGCCTGGTCGGCGATTTTGGACTCGAACGTCGCGATGGTGATTTCGTCCGGGATTCTGCTCTGGTTCGGGACCAGTTTCGGCGCGAGTTTGGTCGCCGGGTTCGCGTTGACGCTCGGCATCGGCGTCATGTTGAGCATTTTTACGGCGGTCTTTGTCACGCGCACAATTTTGCGATTCCTCATTGACGTCGGGCTGTTTCCGAATTTGTGGTGGTGGGGTGTCAAACCGGATGCGAGTGGTGTTCATGCCGCACCCAGCGCGCGCAACGCGCGCATGATTGATTTCGTCGGCAAACGGCGTTGGTATTTTCTGCTTTCGCTGCTCATGCTGATTCCCGGACTCGTCGCGATGGGCATCAATTGGTCCCGTACCGGCGCGCCGTTTGAACTGGGTATTGATTTCACCGGCGGCACGAACTGGGAAATTACGGATGTGTCGCGCATTCCGACAACAGACGAAGTGCGCGCCATCTATGGACGCTACGGAATTCGTGATGCAACCCCGATTCCGGAAACGCTCGAAGGCAAACCTGCATTCTTGATTCGTTCCAGTCAAGTGCTGCCCGAAGTGAAACTGCAAATCGCGAACGATTTGCGCGCGCTCGTCGGCAATTTTACCGAAGTGCGGTTTGAATCGGCGGGTCCGCTGATTGGCGCGGAAGTCGCGCAGCGCGCGGCAATTGCGGTACTGCTCACTTCGCTCGGGGTGCTGTTGTACATGGCTTTTGCGTTCCGCAATGCGCCGCACGCGTTTCGGTATGGCGTGTGCGCGATTATTGCGATGGTGCATGATGTTCTCGTCGTGCTCGGCGCGACGGCGATTTTTGGAATTTTGTTCGGCTGGCAGTTTGATTCTCTGGTGTTGACAGCCGTCCTGACCGTCATCGGGTTCGCCATCAACGACACGATTGTGGTGTTTGACCGCATTCGTGAAAATGTGAAACGCGTTCACAACACCACGTTCGACGACATTGTAAATCACAGCATCATGGAAACGCTCGGACGTTCGCTGAACACGCAGTTGGCCGTCGCGTTCACACTCACCGCGTTGACCTTGTTTGGCGGCGTGACAACCCAACAGTTCACACTCACAATGCTTATCGGTCTCGCCAGTGTCACATACTCGTCCATTTTCAACGCCGCACAATTCCTCGTGGTGTGGGAGCATGGACAGGTAGGAAATTTTTTCCGCCGCTTGTTCGGGCGACAACCGAAAGAAGCGACTGCCTAACCCGGAAAGAAAACGCCAAGACCGGAAATCGGTCTTGGCGTTTTTATGTTATGATACGCGCGTGACGCGCGACCTCATCCACATTCGCAAAGGCACGCTGCCGGACCTCTCTCAAATTCAAGAATTTACGCAAAACACATTCAGTTGGGGCGATTATTTGCCAAAGGCATGGAACGATTGGGTACGCTCCAAGCGCGGCGATTTGCTCGTGGCAGAAATCGAAAGAAAAGTCGTCGGCACGATTCATGTGCGCTATCTGGAAAACTATGAAGCGTGGCTGGAAGGCGTGCGCGTACGGCACGAATTTCGCAAGCGCGGCGTCGCCGGCGCAATGATTCAAGCGGCGCACGAACGCGCGAAAAAGAAAAAATGCCGCATCATTCGTCTCGAAACCGGCGTGGACAATCATGCCGCGCAGCGCGCGTTTGAAAAATTTGGCTATCGCGCCATCGTCGAGTACGCAGAGTTTAAAGCCAAGACCGGGCAGGGCGAAATGACTGCGCGCCTCGCAACGGCGGACGATGTGAGCGCGTGTTGGTCACTGTGGGACTCGTCGTGGCTCAAACGCGCGAGCAAGGCGATTGTGCCTGCGGTGTACGGGTGGCGCTGGTGGGAATATACGCGCGCGCGCCTGATGAATGATATTCTCGGCGAGCGCGTCTGGATGATGCGACGCGCATTCCTCGTGCTGCGTGAGATGGACCGTGAGAGCTTGGACATTCTCGTGTTGGTCGGCGCGAAACGCGATGCGATGAAATTGTTGTCGGATGTGAAATGGATTGCGGCGCGCAAGAAGAAACAAGATGTGTATTGGCTCGCGCCGCATAGTCCGCGCGCGGAAACATGGGCGAGCGAGGCGCGCTACAAGCTGGACGAAACGGGACTGGTCATTTATGCGTGTGAGTTATAAACGCCTCGCGTTTCTCGTTTCGCTTTGTGTTTTGCTCGCGCGTGTTGTGATGGATGTTAGTGCGCAGGACGATGTTGCTGCCCAAGTGTTGCGCCGCATCAATCGCGCGCGTGCGAGCGCGAATTTGCCCGCGCTCGTTCGCCACGCGCAGCTCGACGCGGCGGCACAAGGACACGCGAACGATTTATTGCAAAACGGCGCGGGGTTGGGACATCGCGGCTCGGACGGTTCCAACATCAAACAACGCATTGCGCGCGTGGGGTACAGCGGCGCGTTCGTAGGCGAGAATTGGGCAGGGTACCGCACGCTCGACACGATATTTGAATTCTGGTTGAGTGACCCGCCGCATCGGAAAAATATCTTGAACGCGCGCTATGTTGACGTGGGCATCGGCGTCGCGGTACGCCCGAATGGGGGTTACATCGTCGTGACCGATTTTGGGGCGCAAGGAAACGGTGCGGAATCGAGTGCAGTACAGCAACCAACCAAAGCGTCGCGCAAAAAAACCGCGACGCCTGTTCCCGCAAAACCAAAACCCAAGCCCACTCGTCAGCCGACCGTGAAGCCGACGCGCAGAGCAATCAGTGCGCCGACGCGAGTTCCAACCCAACTTCCGACAGTGGTTCACATCGCACTCGCACAAGCGCCCGCACAAAAAAAAGTTTTGCCCCTGCGCGCTCGCGGGAAAATAGCGCGCAATGTACTCTACGGGCGCGCAGAGATTTCTATTGCCGTGTTGAAACCGCAGCCGGACGCGACGCGGCTGTGGCTGGGCGGAGCGTTGTCGGTGGGGGGCGCGCTGTTGTTGTGTGTTGCGATTGCGGGGCATCGCCGTCGCCGTTGGTACAGATAAATCTATGGATGCTGTGAACCCTCTCGTCTCGCGTTTCATTCAAGACCAGGTCGCGCTGCTTGCAGACCATACGCGCACGTTGTACGCACTGAGCGCGGATGTGCTCGCGTCACGCGCGGATTTTGTTTCGCAATGGGC
This sequence comes from uncultured Chloroflexota bacterium, assembly GCA_937870825.1. GTDB lineage: Bacteria > Chloroflexota > Anaerolineae > UBA4142 > SHND01 > SHND01. Next base: position 20,271 of record CALMZO010000261.1, read on the forward strand.
GTTGTTGCTGGAGCATGAAACGTTCGCGCCCAGTGTGGCACCGACAAATGACGCGGTGGAGCAAGCGACTCGCCGCTTTCTCGACGCGTTAAACGCGCAGGCAGACCTTGCGCGTTATTTGCACGGCATTGCGGAATGGAGTCAAGAATTTCACGCGAACGGCAACGACTATGTTGATGCGACGCGCTGGCTGGCCGCGTTTCGCCGCGCGCTGCTGCCAATTTTGTTGCAGCAGTATTCGGCAGGCGCGGAATTGGAATTGGTGTTTCGCGCGTTGGATGTACACGAACGCGCTGTGGCAGGCGTCATCGCGGCATCGGAAATTCAAATTACACAAAAACAATTGGCACGCGGGACGCATCAGCGGGCAGTGGGACGCTTGACAGAAGGCATCGCACACGCATTAAACAGCACGCTCACAATTATCGTGGGACGCGCGCAAATTTTAGAAGAGCAGGTGACCGAAGAAGCGCAGCGCGAAGAATTGCGCGCGATTCAAAAAAATGCGCGCGCGGGCGCGGACTCGCTGAAACGTTTGCAGCAGTTCGCTGTCAAACGCGAAACGCAGGAACCGACGCGCATTGACGTGAATGTTTTGATAAATGATGTGGTGCAGTTGACGCGGTTTCGTTGGCGGGAGGATGCAGAGGCGAGCGGCATTACGATTGATGTGGTCAAAGACCTCGTGCCGGTGCCGCCGGTGCTCGGGAACGCAGGACATTTGCGCGATGCGCTGGTGGAATTGATTTTGAACAGTGTCGAAGCGATGCCTTTGGGCGGACTGCTCACGATTCGCACGGAACAATTGGAGGGCCAGGTCCAGATTGCGGTAACCGACCGGGGCGAAGGGATGGACGACGCGACCTCTACGCGCGCGACGGAAGCATTGTTCACCACAAAAGGACTGGGGCATATCGGCTTGGGTTTGTCTGTGGTCGCAAATGCCGTACGGCAGATGGGCGGAACGTTCGCGCTGGAAAGCGAACAGGGACGCGGGACAACCGCATTGATTGTGCTGCCGATTGCGCCGCAGCTGCAGCTGCCCGCGGATTTGCGTCCGACGCGCATTGCGCGCTGGGCGAGCATCCTGGTGGTGGACGATGAACCGATGGTGCGCGATGTTGCCGCGCGTACGTTTCTCTTGCGCGGCTTTCGTACGGTTGCCGCCGATTCGGGCGCGGACGCGGTGCGATTGTTTTCGGAGCAAGGTCCGTTTCAGGTGGTGATTGTGGATTTGGGAATGCCGGGGATGAATGGTTTTGAAACGGCGCGCGCCATCAAGAATCAAAGCCCGCGCACGATTGTAATTTTGATGACGGGCTGGGCGGCAGAACTCGACACGAAAAAAATGCGTGAGGCGGGAATTGACCGCGCAATTGCGAAACCCTTTGATGTCGACCAGGTGATTCAATTGATTAGTGAGGCGTTGGCGATTCAGGAAAAGATGTAGATTGACACAATGTCACAGCAAGAGTATTGTAGAACGGAATGCCAAGTATTGTTGTTGCCGATGACCATGCCCTTGTGAGACAAGGCATCCGCGCGCTGCTGGAACGCCCGGGCGATATGCAAGTGGTCGCCGAAGCCGAGGACGGACAGCAGGCAGTCCAACTCACGTTGCAGTTGCAGCCGGATATTTTGCTGATTGACCTTTCAATGCCCCGCTTGAACGGTCTTGAAGCGCTGCAGCGGTTGGCTGCCGGTGGTTCCAAAACGCGCGTGATTGTTGTTTCCATTCACGCGGACGAAGCGATTGTTCTGCGTGCACTGCGTTCGGGCGCGAAAGGATATTTGCTGAAAAGCGCGTTTCAGGAGGAATTGTTTCTTGCGGTGCGGGCGGCAGCAAGCGGAGAAATTTACCTTTCGCCCAAATTGGCGTCCATCGTACTCGACAATGTCATCTCGAATTCCAAACAGCCCTTGACAACCAATCTCTTGGAGCGGCTCTCGACGCGTGAACGCGAAGTGTTTCAATTGATTTTGGAAGGCAATACGAATCGTCAAATCGGCGCGAAATTGCAAATTTCCATCAAGACGGTGGACAAACATCGGACGAACTTGATGAAAAAATTGGGAGTACATGACGTGAGCGGGCTAATGCACATTGCGGTTCAGCAGGGCTTACTCTACGTCCGATAGCACACAATTCAGCTCATGACCCCGGCGATGGGGTCTATTTTTTTTCTTTGTAGGGTGATGACACCATAGGATTTGAGGCACAGCTAAGGTATATTGGATATATCAGCGGACGGGGACCGAGAGCATCCCCGTATTTTGCTGAACGTCGTGTACAAAAGACTCGTCCTTGGTCCAACGATGTATCAAGTGCGAGTCTTTGTTCATCTCAAGCGAAAGACTTTTGGATAAGCGAATGGCAAATGGTTCAACTGCTGCCAACTTGAAATCGTTGGCAAGCCTGGCAGCGTTTCTTTCCGGTACTCAGGCAGACCCCGAACAACTCAAGGACGTGCGCTCGTTTTTCGGATATATGCGCGCATCGAATCAAGGGCAATCGCGTTTAGCGTGGTACGAAACGCTTTTCGAAATGGCGCCGCAGGCATACTTGATAACCGACGCGTTGGGTTTTATTCGCGATGCAAATGCAACCGCCGTTGAAAAGTTCGGGATCGATTTGGAATCGTTGGTTGGGCTTCCGCTCAAATTTCTCTTGCCCGACGAAGAAATTGTCTTTACATTGTTCCCCGAAGAAGAAACTTGCCCCGCTGCCTATGTCTCCAAATTTCAGTTCGAGTTCCAACTCGCTAAAAAGCCGCATTACTATGTTCGCGGCAGTGTAACCCAGGCGTACGACTCCCAAGCCAAAAGCATGTGTTTCCTCTGGCTGTTGGACTTGGAATTTGATACCTTGGAACCCCTCCCGTTCATCCGCACGAGCGAGACTGCTTCTGCTTCGATGAGTCAAGATTGATTGGTAATATCCTCTCCCGTCAAGGACATTGGCGTTCTAGAAAGCAACGGTTAAAGCAAATGGATGTGCATCGTCGCGAGAAACCCGCGTTCGGGGTGCTCTGGTCGGAAGTGCTGGCAGATCACAGTGCGCCAGGGGGTGTTGTGCAATTTGTCGCTGCCATCGACGCGTCCCCGCTCGGCGCGGGGAGCCACATCGCCACGGTGAGCGCGGTAGGCGATATCAACATCGGCGTCGCCATTCATACGCAACAAGTTATCGTGCTGTTGGGAGAATCCGCGCGCCATACACGTAAAATTTATCAAATCCCGCGCGATTTGGGCGCACACGATGGCACATACAAACTCCAAGTCACGTTTCAGGGACTGACGATATTGAATGTGCAACTGAACGGCATCGCGTTGTGGCAAGTCAACGAGAGCGACGCAGACACATTGTCCGCGTAATTTTCAAACTGACGCGTTACCTTTGCGGTGGCGTTCAAACCAATCGCACATGCACGCGCTCAAGGTTTTTACGTGCGGTGTCTCGCCACTGCTATGCGGCTCGCGCGGATGCATCACTTACATCATCAAGTCGCTTGCCACGCCCCGGTCTTTGCACGCGCGAAACAATTCGCATCCTTGACGCATCGGCACACCTCTATCTTGTTCGCCGTAAACAATCACTACGAGCGTTCGGGCATTCACGACAAAATTTCCTTGGCGAAAATTTGTCGTACACACGTTGCCCGTTCGTACGGATTCGCGCCGTCCAAGTGAATTTCATCCCAAACGATTCGTTTGCGAAATTGCCACGCCGTCACGCCTCCCCGTAACTCCCCCGCCAAATCAATTCTTTCCCATTCGGCGACCAAACAAATTCTCACCCGTGACCTCGCCCCGCGTCACAAGGGACGTATTGCGCGTAGCGACAGCCACTATCCCCACACGCGTCCATTGCGGCTGCGCTTCAAAAGAGATTTGAACGTACCCGTGTTCTTGCCGCGCAAGAAGCTCTCGCGTAACTTTTTGGCAAGCGCAAGCGATTGTTAGAGATGGCACGATAATGGGCGCTGATTTGTCTGTGCTAAGATGTGCCGCGCGGCAAACAGCGAACTGTGTTCGCAATCATTTTGTCACTTGGGGAAGGACGAAGGATAAAGGATGAACATGGACCAGGTCATCGCTTACATTGTCATTTTTCTTGCCGCGCTCGCGGCAGGGGCGATCAACGCGATTGCGGGGGGGGGAAGTTTGGTGTCGTTTCCCGCGCTCGTCGGTTTTGGCGTGACCGAAAAATTGGCGAATACGACGAACAACGCGGCACTGTGGCCCGGTTCGATTTCGGGCATGTTTGGTTTTTGGGAGGAAGTAAAACGCGCGAAAAAATTGGTCGCGCTGCTCGCGATTCCGAGTCTGGTGGGCGGACTGCTCGGCGCGTACATTTTGGCGCAGACGCCCGAACATGTTTTTCGTCAATTGACGCCGTTCTTGATTTTGTTTGCGACGCTGCTCTTTGCCGCGCGCGATTTTTTTACCAAACTCACACGGCGCGGCGCGGGCGAGACGGACCACATCACCGGCGTCGGCGGGGTCGCGGGATTTCTTTTGCAACTCGTCATCGCCACATACGGCGGCTTTTTTGGCGCGGGGCAGAGTATCATGATGATGGCAGCGTTCAGCATCATGGGCGTGCGCGACATTCATGAAATCAACGGTATCAAAACTGCATCGGCGGTGATTGTCAACGGCGTCGCGTTAATTTACTTTATTTCGCAGGGACTCGTCATTTGGCATCTCGCGATTTGGATGGGCATCGGCGCGATTGTCGGCGGCTATGTCGCAGCGCGAATTTCGAAACGCATCAATCAGAACGTGCTGCGGTGGACGGTGATTGTGATTGGGTTGGTGGTGTCAGTTGTCCTTTTTCTGCGCGGTTAAAAAAAATCTCGTCGCATGGCGACGAGATTTTTTTTGTTCTTTATCGTATTCCCAATCCTTGCCCACACACTAACGGCGAACCTGTACGGTCCGTGATGCATCCTTGTACACTGACCGCGTTCTGGAAACCACTGGGAACGCTGATGACGATATTAGTAAATTGCTGCGAGTACGGAATGGCGCCGACGTTCGCGTTGCCGACCACCTGACCAAATTGATTAAAGGCGGTGAGTTGAATTTGTCCAGGCGCGTTCTGGTTGTTGTAGAAATATTGAACGGGGACATTTACCGCGCCGAAACCCGCTTGCTGCGCGGGCGAGAGAAAGATGGAATTTTGCTGTGAGGGCGGCGGCGTCGGTGTTGGAGGCGGTGGGTTGTTTACGTACACCGTCGCGACGTTGTCAACGCGCTGCCCGCGACAAAATGCCGTAAGAATGTAGGACGTGGTGACCTGGGGTGCGAGAATTGTCTGCCCCGGGGCTTGCACGGGACTGGCGCCCGCCGGAGTTTGAAGCCGCACTTGGTCAGAATTATAAACGGGTCCCCATACCAACGTTGTGGATTGCCCGCGTTGAACGGTCGAAGGGCTGGCGTAAAATTGAGTGATTTGCGGAACGCCGTTGCATCCTGCTTGCGGTACGATAAACTGCGCGTCGATTTGTGGACCAAACAAAATCCCATTCGGCGCGCGCAACTGCCACACACTGCGGTACGTGCCGGGCTGCTGCGGGGCAACCATGTTGACGCTGAGGTTCACAATTTGATTGGGCGCGGTGTTCGGGACGGGGGCGGGCGACCGCGCGCCGAAAGAGCCGCCGGAAATATTTTGCAAACCGTACGTGCTAATCCAAATGCACGAGCCGGTATTTTGCATTTGCCACGTTTTTTGAAAAGACGTACCGGGCGGAATTTGTGAACCGTCAGGATAAGTCACATCGCCGAGAAAACGCGCGGCGACGACGCAGGGGTTGGGCGTGCGCGTGGGACCGGGCGGTTGATTGCCTTGAACATTGATAAAGACGGATGCCTGTCCCGTCACACCTTGCGAACTGGTTGCCTTGACGACAATCGTATGATAGCCCGGCGTCGTCGTCCAATACTGAATTACAAAGAATGGCGAAACGGGCACTCCATTGGTTGGTGAGCTCGTGGTGATGGCAACGTTGTCAACAAAAAGCTGCACAAAGGCGATACCGCCCGCCGCTGTCGAATTGGACGCGATGCCGATGGTTTGCCCCGGTTGAAACGTCATCCCGTTCACGGGATTCTGTATCACAACCTGAGTGCCGCCAACTTGGGTGGGCGGCGCGGCGCGAATTGCATGTGGTGTCAGGAGGAACGTGAGCGCGACGAGCGCGAGGAAAACAAGGGCGAGCGATTTGTGCATCAAGTTACCCTGTAGGTGAAAATGTTTCGCGTTGGGATTATCTAACAAACGCGCGGATAGCGCAATGGGCTGTGCCATTGGATTTTTCAGGGCAACCAATCCGTCGGAATTTCATCCGAAAATTCACTCGTCACCTGACGCAGATTGCTGCCGCCAACATCCACAAGGAAAACATTCCAGTTGCCCGTCCAGCCCGCGGCGAGCAGACGATTGCCGCGCCAGGCGACAGGTTGGATGCCATTTTGAGAATCGCCGTCCGGTGGTTCGAGTAGAATGCGTTGGTCGGCGCCGCTCGCGTTCATAATCCAGCCGCGCCAATTTTGTTGGCTGCCAATATCTTTCGCCGACCACGCGATTTGGGCACCGTCAGGCGACCACAGCGGATTTGTATTGATGAGGTCGTTGTCGGTGAGCTGCCGTTCGTCCGCACCGCTGCTGCTCACAACAAAAATGCTCGGATACAACACCGCGCCCGGAACGCGCACGCGCGGCACGGCGGCAAACGCGATGCGTCCGCCATCGGGGGACCAACTCGGCGATGGTGAATAATCGGCGACGACGCCCGTTGCGGCAGAAAGCTTCAACAATACTTTTGCATTACCCCCATTAGCGTTCATTGTCCACAATTCCGGCGCGCCCGCGCGCGGCGTGCGAACGAAAACAATCCGCCTGCCGTCCGGCGACCAATCGGGATGCGAATCGCTGAATGCCCCGCCGGCGCGCGCCGAGAGGTCAAGCACGTTGCCGCCATCAAAATCCATCACAAAAATGTGATGCACCACATTCGGCGATGATGTAACGGCGCGCTCAAACACAACGCGTTCGCCATCGGGCGAATAACGCGCGCCAAAATTACTTCCGCTTTGCGTGAGGGTGCGGCGCACGACACCATTTTCGCCCAGCGCATAAATGTTGTATGCGCCATCGCGATTCGATGACACCAGAATGCTGCCGCCCGTCGGAAGATTCGGCGCGCGTGTCGGACGCGGAACAGGCGTCGGTCCCCGCGTCGGCGTTGGCGGCGCTTGCGCGATTTGCATTTGCGCGTTTGAACCTTCGAGGATTACGAATTCGCTGCTCACCCAGCCGATTGTCCCCGAGCCGGATGGATACATCGCTTGATACCAGGAACCGTCCGCTAATTTTGCACTGAGCAAGATACGCGTCCGGTCGGGAATGCGCGCGAGAATTTCATAATTTGTCCCCGGACCCGCGCGCATTCGCAGCACGCCGCCGTCGCCTTGCACGATTGCAAACACCGCACCTGCCGGCGGTCTCGGCGCGACAAAGCCGACGGGCAATCGTGTCACATCTCCACTCGGTACAACCACCTGTCCAAAAATCCATCCGACTTGACCCGACGCCTGCGGATATTCAATCGCGAACCATTGCGCGTCCTCTGTGCGCGACAGCAACTGAACAAAGTTGTCTTTTTGCAAACGTCCCAGAATGCGCGCGGTTGTGTTTGGTTGTTCGCGCACGCGCAGTGTATCGGTGACAATGGCAGTGACGGGTGAAACGCTTGGCGTGCGTGAAGCGCGGGGCGTTAACGTGGGAAAAGGGGTGCGCGTATTGCGCGGTGTGCGCGTGGGTGTTGCGTTCGGCGTTGGCGTAGGGGAGGGGGAACACGCGGCGAGGAGAGCAAAAAGCAATAGGACAAAAAAAATGAAACCCGTTTTCTCCTCCGGCGAAGCGAGAACTACGGGTTTCGTTTTTTTTGCGACAGTCACGATGCGAAAAAAATCAACGCGAGATGCTCACGTCATTGTGAACATCTCGCGTGAAAACGAAAATGACAAAACGTTACGGACCAATGGCAAGTTTTGCATACACCCAAAGGTCAGGATGTACGTTGGAATCCACAATCTTGCGCGCATCGGTGCCGTTCGTGCGAATCGCAAAAATTGCCCAACCCAGTCCGCCCTGGTCACTGCGGTAAAAGAGCCATGCGCCGTCGCTCGACCAAATCGGCATGCCGTGTGTGCCGACATCGGTTGTGATTTGGCGGCGGTTCGACCCGTCGGCGTTTGCTATCCAAATTTGTGACAGCCCTTTGTCATCCAGGGCTTGAAACGCGATTTGTTGTCCACTGGGCGACCATGCGCCCGCGCTGCCGCCTGTGACAAGCGTGGGATTGTTCGGGTCGCCGTCGAACGCGTTGATGCTCAACACCGAACCGCATTCGGCGCCCGAACGACAACCGTCGAACAAAAGGAATGTCCCTGCGTTGGGCTGCCATGCCGGACGCCAACCGTCGACGATGATTGTCGGCGCGTTGTTGGGACCCACGCCGATGCGTTTGACGACGCTTGTGAGTTGATTGCCGGGCACGCTGTTGTACGCGAGGTTGTTCCCGTCAGGCGACCAGGTGGGATAACCGGCAGTTGATTCTTCGGTGACGGTGCTGATGAAAGCGCCCGTTGAAGAGGCAATTGCAATTCCGAGCCCGCCAACATCGCGGCGCACGCGATAGGCGAGGCTCCCGCCGTCGGGCGATAACGCGGGTTCGCTTGCGCCCGAAATGATTTGCTGCAAGCCGGTACCGTCCGCGCGCACGCGATAGATATTGAATGTGCCATTTTCGTACGAATCAAAGAAAATGCTGCCCGGTGGCGTGCCGCCTGTAGCAGGTGGCGTATCGCCGGCACTCACCGTTGGGACCGCTGTCGCTTGCGCTGTTGTGGTCGCTTCGACTGTTGCCGAAACGGTTGCTTGCGCCGTAGCGGCAGCCGTCGGCGCGGTGGTTGTCGCCCCCGGTGTCTCTGGTGCGATTGTGATGGTCGGGATACCGGCTGTCGGCTGCACCGCAACTTGAGTGGCGGCGGCGGTCGGCGAGGTGCCTGAGATAGAAGGCAGCTGCGCGAGAGCCGCTGTGGTATCAATGCGTTCGGCAATGACCCACGCGGTGGTCTGTTCCCCCAGCGGGTAATTGATTTGCAGCCAGGTCGAATCTTCGGTACGTCCGACAAGCGTTACGATGTCATCTTTTTTCAAGACACCCAAAAGGGTGGCGCGCGTGGTGGGTTGTTCGCGCACATTCAAAGTGGATTTCACAACGCCTGTCGCAGGCGTGGGGGTATTGGTTGGGGGTGGCGTATCGGTTGGAGCAACAGTGGGTACGTCAGTAGCAGTCGGTTCAGGTGTTTCCGTTGGCGCTTCGGTTGGAACTGCAGTCGGCGGCGGTGGCGGTTCGGGCGTGGGAGTCGGTTCCGCCGCGCAGCCGAGCAAAACAACGCTCACAAGGAGCAGCAGCGCAAGGATGCGATACATGATTTCCTCCGTTTTGAAAAAGGGTAGGACAAAGGTGTTGCGGCAGGTTTGCTTTTGTCCTACAAACAAGCGGCGAGTATAGGGTGATTCAAAAAGCATGTCAACTTTACAGATTGCTGACAGTCTTGGGTTATCTTTCGTTCCCATTGCCGCTCTGGTGGGAAAGGACTATAATCTTGGCAGCGCGCACTTGAACAGCCGCACCTCGCGCGCCCCCCAATCCATGGACATACTTATTCGCGCCGAAAATCTCACGAAACAGTTTCTCGCGCACGGCGCGCTTCCCCATACCGCCGTTTCAGCCTTGAATCTCCAAGTCCATGAAGGCGAAGTGCTGGGGTTGCTCGGTCCGAATGGCGCGGGCAAGACGACCACAGTACGAATGCTCACCTCGATTCTCAAACCGACGGCGGGGCGCGCGACGATTGCAGGACATGATGTGGTGACCGATGCGCGGCATGTGCGCGGCATCGTCGGACATCTAACTGAATTTCCCGGCTTGTACTTGCGAATGAGGGCACGCGAGTATTTGGACTTTTACGGCGAATTGTACGGAATGTCGCGCGCCATGCGCCGCGGGCGCGCGGACGAATTGCTCATGCAATTTGGAATTGCCGACGCGGCGAACCGGCGGCTTTCGGAATTTTCCAAAGGGATGCGCCAAAAGGTTGCCCTGATTCGCTCGATGCTGCATTCCCCGCGTGTCCTTTTTTTGGACGAGCCAACTTCTGCGATGGACCCGCACAGCGCGAAACAGGTGCGTGACGCGGTAGCACAGCTGCGCGGGCAAGGGCATACTGTTTTTCTCTGCACGCACAATTTGTATGAAGCCGAAACGCTCGCCGACCGTTTGGCGTTGATTCGCAAAGGCGAGCTCATCGCGCTCGGCACCGCGCAGGAATTAAAAACAAAATTTCTCGGCGCGCCGACCATCGAAATTCGTTTGGCGAAACCGTTGGGACAAGCGTGGTCAACATTCATGCAGAACGGCGGCGCAGAAAAATTTCACGTCGAAGAATTTACCGAAACGTACTTGCGCTATCGTACTGCCGAGCCCCAACTTAACAATCCGCGCTTGCTCAAAGCATTGAACGAAGCAGGCGCGGAAATTGTGACGGTCTCGGAAGCCGAACAAAGTCTGGAGCATGTGTACTTGAAACTGGTGGAGAATGTCTAACCTGTCCGTCGGGTGGTAACCGAACGCGGTTCCGGTTCGACCTGGCAAGCCATCATGAGCGAATTCACTCTGACAGCCCCGGCTGTCTCACATCAAGCACCCGCGCAAAACTATGGCGTTGGTGAAACCCTGCGCGACGCGTTCATCATCACGCGCCGCGAATTTCGCGACTCGCTGCGCGATTGGCGCATTGTCGCACCGATTTTGATTCTCACGCTGGTGTTTCCGGCGATTATGAATTTCACGACCCAAGTGGCGATTAACTTTGTCGAAGAATACAGCGCGACGATTATCCCGATTCGGTTGATTCCATTCGGTCTGATGATTGTGGGATTTTTCCCCATCACGTTTTCGCTGGTCATCGCATTGGAAACTTTTGTTGGCGAAAAAGAACGCAACAGTTTGGAGCCGCTGCTCGGCGCGCCCATGTCCGACGCGTCATTGTATTTGGGAAAATTGTTTGCGGCGACCGCGCTGCCGCTTGCCGCGAGTTATATCGGCATCGGCGCGTACTTGGCGTGGCTATTCGTCACGATTGGCTATCTCGCCGACCCCGTGATTCTGCTTCAGATTCTATTGTTGACGACAATGGAAGCATTGGTGATGGTTACGGGCGCGGTGGTCGTTTCTTCGCATACGACCAGCGTGCGCGCGGCGAATTTGCTCGCGTCGTTCCTTATTATTCCGATGGCGTTTCTGTTGCAGGCGGAGAGCGTGTTGTTATTTTGGGGCAACTATGCAGTGTTGTGGTTCATCATCGCCGCGTTGGCCGTTCTCGACTTTATTTTTATTCGGATGGGGATTCAAACATTCAACCGCGAAGAAATTCTCGCGCGCGAAGTGGATGAATTCACGCTCAAGCGCGCGGTGCGGCAGCTCGCAGACCAGTTCCGCGTGAACGGAAAATTTTCCGCGCGGGGGCTTGTGACGCAAGATGTGCCCATGATTTTGCGCGCGAATCGTTTGCCGATTTATTTGACTTGCGCGACAATGCTCGTGACCTTTCTCGTCGGTTGGGCATACGCGGCACAGTATCCGCTACCGCCGGAATTGATGCAGCCGCTGCGCGTGCAGAAGGATTTCGCGACGAATGCTGCAGCCGCGAACATGACGTTCATGCCGCAAATTAACACGCCCGCGATTTTTTTGCACAACGCGCGCACACTCGTCATTTCGACCGCGTTGGGAATTGTTTCCTTCGGGGCTTTGGCACTGATGTTGTTGATGGCGCCGGTCGGGGTTGTCGGTTTTCTCACGGCAGAACTTGCCTACGCGGGAACCAATCCGCTCTTGTTTCTTGCGGGGTTCATTTTGCCGCACGGCCTGTTTGAATTGCCCGCCGCGTTGTTGGCAACTGCGCTCGCATTGCGAATCGGCGCATCCATCATTTCGGGCTCGCGGCGCGGCGAACGCAGTGGTTTCATCGTGGCACTCGCCGATTGGCTCAAAGTGTTTGTCGTCGTCGTGCTGCCTCTGTTGCTCGTCGGCGCATTTGTCGAATCCAATATTACACCGCGCGTCGTCGCGTTCTTGTTCGCGCGTTAAGGGGAAATTTTTTATGGCTCAAGTTATTTTGCTGGGTACGGGCGCGGCATGGAGTGGACCAGACCGCGAGAATACCTTCATGCTCGTGCGCGGCAAAACGACGAACGTGCTGATTGACTGCGGCGGCAGTCCCACGCAGCGGCTCGCTCACATCGGCGTGAAACCTGATGAAATTGACCACATCATTCTCACGCACAATCATCCCGACCACATTTACGGATTTCCCTTGCTCCTGCTCAATGCATGGATGGCGGGACGCCAACGCGCAATCAACGTCCATGGCTTGCGAGGCACAATTCGCTCGGCGAAAAATATCTTGAAGGCGCTGGATTTTCATTTGCTCCCGAATTTTACTCCCATTCACTATCACAAGATTTTTCCGAACAGCGTCACCTCCTTGTCGCCAATGGGCGAGTTCGATATCGCTGCCGCGCCGACGACCCATTTTGTGCCCACGCTTGCACTGCGCGTGACGGAGCGCGCGACCGGTGAGGCATTCGCGTACTCTGCCGATACATCGCCGAATGACAATGTTGTTCAAGTCGCACGCAACGTAAAATTTTTCCTGCACGAAGCGACCATGTTGGATGAACCCAAAGAAGGACATTCGACAGCTGAAGAAGCGGGCGAAGAGGCGAGCAAAGCAAATGTGGGTGAGTTGATTCTCATTCACGTTCCACCAAATGTCGAACCCAAAAAATGGCGCGCTGCCGCCAAACAAAACTTTCGCGGCAAAGTGCGCGTGGCGAATGATTTCGACGTCATCGAGTTTTGAAAAAAAGGAACCCCGTCCTGAAATGGACGGGGTTGTCATTTCGTTGAGGGTCTTGAAAATTTCCCCTCTTTTGCTAAAATGACCGCCGCTTGTTCGAGTGGCGTGGAACGCACAAGCGCAAAGGCGCATAAACTGCGCGCTCTCACGCAGGAGATTTTACCATGAGCGATGAAAGAGTTGCTGTCGTCACCGGCAGCGGCAAAGGCATTGGACGCGCAATCGCCGAACGATTGGCGCGCGATGGCTATCGCGTGGTCATCAATTACCGACGCGATGCGGCTTCCGCACATGAAACATTAAACGCCGTGCAAGCGGTCTCACCCGAATCCGTTGTGCTTCAAGCCGACGTGGCGACGCCGAACGGTGCGCGCGAATTGATAGAGAAAACGCAAACGCAATTCGGGCGACTCGATGTGTTGGTGAACAACGCGGGTCCCTTTTTGGTGAAACCCGTCTTTGATACGACGGTGGAAGAATGGCAAGAAATCATTGACGGCAATCTTTCGTCCGCGTTCTATTGCATCAAAGCCGCGCTGCCGCTGATGCGCGGGCAAAAAAGCGGACACATTATCAATCTCGGTTCGCTCAACGCGGAAAATGCGCGCGGCGCGCCGACGACGGTCGCCTACAACGTTGCCAAAACAGGACTGGTGGTGCTGACGAAATCTGTCGCGCGCAGTGAAGCGCGGCATGGCATCCGCTGCAACATTGTCAATCCGGGCTTTATCGAAACCTACGCGACAAGCGATGCGGACAAACGCGAACTGCCCAGCATTATTCCACTCGGCAAGTTGGGTCATGTCGAGGACATTTCCAATCTCGTCGCATACTTGCTTTCCGAGCAGGCACATTACATTACAGGTTCTGTGATGAATGTGCATGGCGGACTTTGGGTGTAAAGAGAGGGATGAGGAATGAGTAACGAGCGACTGGCGAGACTGCGCGCCCTCATGGCACAACGCGATACGGATGCCGTTGCGATTGTCCCGTCCGCGAATTTGTTTTATCTCACGGGCGTGCACATGCACTTGTCCGAGCGTGTCACGCTCGCCCTGATTACGCGTGATGAGGCGCATCTGATTGTTCCCGCGCTCGAAGTACCTCGCGTCGAATCGCGCACAAAAATTCCGTTGACGCTTCATTCGTGGAGTGACGCGGAGTGGGTGCAAGCAGGTTGGGACTCGCTCAAGCGCGCGCTGTCGCTGGATGGAAAAAATGTCGCGGTGGACTATTATGCCGCGCGGGTGTTGGAATTGACACAGTTGCAACGTTTTGCGCCGACGTTGCGCTTGAGCGACGCAAACGAATTGTTCACCGCTCTGCGCATGACCAAAGATGCGAGTGAAGTGGACGCGATGCGCCGCGCGGCGCGCGTGCTGGAAGATTCGATTAACGCGCTCATTCCCGAAATTCGCGTCGGCAAACGCGAAAACGAACTCGCCGCGCGCTGGCAGTGGCTCATGTTTGAACACGGCGCGGACACCATTCCTGACGCGCCGATTGTAGCAAGCGGTCCCAATTCCGCGCAGCCGCATACGACCTCTACGGCGCGCGAATTACAAAACGGCGACATGCTCATTCTCGACGGATGGTGTACGGTTGACAGTTACTATGGCGACATTACGCGCACGTTTGCGCTCGGCGATGTTTCGGATGAAATGAAACGCGTGTACGAAACGGTCAAGCGCGCGAATGAAGCGGGCAGGGCAGGAGCAAGACCGGGCGCGTTGTGCCAGGACGTTGACCGCGCCGCGCGTGCTGTGATTCGTGACGCGGGGTACGGCGACTTTTTTTTGCATCGCACGGGGCATGGGCTTGGACTCGAAGTTCACGAAGCGCCGAACATGGTGGAAGGGGACACGCGCGCCTTGACACCCGGCATAACCTTTACCGTCGAACCCGGAATCTATCTCGCGGGCATCGGCGGTGTCCGCATTGAAGACGATGTTGTCGTTACCCAAGACGGCAGCGAGAGCTTGATGATATCGTCGCGCGAGCTGCGTGTGTTATAATCCGCGCGCCCTTTTTTCCACTGCGTAATTCCGCATGAATTCTTCTGCACGATACAATTTTTCGCGCGTCCTTGTCGCCGTCGTCGTTTCCCTTTTCGCTATCTGCGTTTTCATCCCGCTGCTGTACGATATTGCAGGCGTGCGGACAAATTTAGAGGAGCGCCTCGCGCCCACGCTGGTCGCGCAAATTCGACGCAGCACGCGCGTGCCGCGCACCCGAACGCTCACGCGCGAAATGGAGATTCCACCGACTGCCCTTTCTGCAACCGAAATCCCTGCGGTCCCACTCTCCACCGTCTCTGCGCTGAACGGCATCCCAATTGCCCGCCTCGTTCAGATTTCCGAATCAACAAGCATTCACCTCCGCGACATTTACGCGCTGGGGCAATCGCTGGGACGCAACCCGCGCGCAATTTCCAAAGTCGGCGACAGCACGATGGTCTATCCGCCATTTCTTGCGACGTTCGACCGTAAGGATTATCGGCTCGGACAATTCGCGTATTTGCAAAGCACGATTGATTTTCATGCGGGCTCGTTCGGACGCGAAAGCGTCGCGGTAAAAAAGGGAATGCACACATGGTCCCAATTCAATCCCGCTTGGGCGATTCCCGAATTGTGTCTGCCCGACGAAGGACCGCTGGAATGCGAATTGCGTTTACAGAATCCGAGCATCGCGATAATTCGCCTCGGCGCGAACGACACGGAATTGCCGCGCGAGTTTGAACGTCAGCTCGGCGCGATTGTAAAATTTTGTTTGGCGCGCGGAATCATTCCGGTGCTCGGCACAAAACCCGACCGTTACGAAGGCGCATCGAATCTCATCAACAATATCATTCGCAAAACGGCATCGGCGTACAGCATTCCGTTGTGGGACTATGATTTGATTGCGGGAACAATTCCGGGACGCGGACTGGAACCGGACGGCTTGCACATGAAGGGGGGGGGGACGCGCGATTTCAGTTCGCGCGCGGCGATGCAAGCAGGCGACGCGCTGGAAGACTTGACCGCGCTGCTGCTGCTCGATGCGATTCGACGCGAAATTGGCGCCGAGTCCTTGGCGGCGAAAAAATAAAAAACGGGAGAAACATTTTCACTCGAAAATGTTTCTCCCGTTTCATTTAGGGCGAGGCTTGCCTAACGACTTGGGCGATGAGATTTGCATAGACCCGCGCGCCTTCCGGGCGGAGATGAATGCCATCTTTCCAAAAGTATTCGGCGTGTTGATGGCTCAGCCCGTTCCAATCAACGAGCATCGCCTTCGGATATTTCTTTACGCCCTCGGCGAGCGCAAGATTATTCGGGGCTTGCCACTTGCGCGGCACTTTGGTCGTCAAGAAAATGACGCGCGGCACATCACGCAGCACACTCATCATTTCATCGAATTGTTTCGCGCTGAACGTGCCGTTGTTGCCCAGATGAATCACCACAATCGGCGCGAGCGAGTTGGTCTGTTGACGCGCGCGGAGCAATTTGATGGCTGCCGAAACCTGGCGACCCAATTTCGCGTCCACATCCACATCCAAACCAACTTGGCGAAAAGAATGAATCGCGCCCAACATGACGGAATCGCCAATCGCCAGAATCGGCGCGGGTCCGTTGCGTGGCGGGACAGGACTTTGCGCGACAGGATTCTTGACAACGCGCGCAGGCGGCGCCGTTTTGCGCGCAATGGGTTTCGGTGCAGGGGTTGCCGGACGAACGATGCCCGACTTGAGCTCTGCCAATTCCAAACGCTGTTGACATTGCTCACTGCATCGCGCGCGATTTGTTTTGGCGAACGTGTTTGTCTCCGCGCGGCGCAAGCGCCAATTTTCCGCGTCGGCTTGGAGCGGATTCGTTACCCGTGCGCGACGCAATACAATCGAGCGCAGCCAGCTGTCTTGCGGGTACGAAAACGCGGATTCCGGCGCGGGGGCGTGGACCGGTTCTTCGTCTTCTAAAATAATGTACGATACCCGCGAAAACTCGGATGAGGTTTCGGATTCCTCAATCACTTGTTCTTGCGGTGCAATGCTCGGTTCATCCGAAACCGTTTCCTGTTCTTCAAGCATCAACACAAAATCGGGTTCCGGCATCGGTTGCGCGTGAATCACGGCGTTAGCTAACGCATACGCGCCGACGGCAATGTACGCTCCACAAAAAATCGCCAACGCGCTTGTCAGCCAACGCCGCGCGCCGCGCAATTGCGTCCATTGATTCCACACTTTACCGAGCGCGCCGTTGCGAAGCGGGGATTCAACAAGACGGAACGAAATTTCTGCGAGCGCGAACGTCAGCGCGAAACGCAGCACAAGTAGCGGCGTACCTTCGAGCGTCGTATCCAACTGCGGGCGCGTCACCATGAACACGGGCCAGTGCCACAAATACAAACTGTACGAGCGCAGTCCGACCCACCGCAGCACGCCGAATCCCAACACAGGCGCCATGAGTGGTGACGTCGGCGCGACAACCGATGCAATGACAAGCGCGGTGGCTGCCGCGACGACAAGCATGCCGCCTTGATACAAGAACGGGTCAAACTCGGAGAGGAACAAACATGCCGCAATCAACACGCCGAGCGATGCGGCTCCCAAAATCTCCAGCGCCCATTTTCGCCAATTGCCAGTACTGGCAAGTTTGACAAATGCGAGCGCCGCGCCAATCAGCAGTCCTGCCGCGCGCGTATCCGTCCCATAGTAAATGCGCGAGGGGTCGGCGTCGGGCTGAAATTGCGCGCCCATCCACAAAGCCGAAATCGTCGCGCCAAACATCAACACGAGCATCGCCGCGCGCGGTTTCCATCGCGTCAACACGAAAACAAATATGAGGGGCCACAACAAATAAAATTGTTCTTCGACCGCGAGCGACCACAAGTGTCGCAGCAGAGACGGGCGCCCCATCTCTTGAAAATAACTCTGCTCGGCAAAAATCATGTACCAGTTCGTGACGTATGCAAACGCGGCAAGAACATCCGCGCGCAGGGATGCGACTTCTTCGGGCAGGAACATGACCGCGTATATCAAAACCGCGCCGAGCAGTGCAAACAGCGCGGGGAGCAAACGCCGCGCGCGCCGCTGCCAAAAATTTTTCAGGGAAACAGAATTGTGCGCGCGATATTCTGCGAGCAAAAGGGATGTGATGAGATAGCCGCTCACCACAAAGAAAATTTCGACGCCGAGAAAGCCGCCGGGCAGCCACAACACATCGGCGTGATAAAAAAGAACGGCGAGAACGGCGAGCGCGCGCAGCCCATCGAGCGCGGGCAGATAGCTCAAACGGGAATGATTCGAGGGTGCCTTGGGCGGGGTGGCACGCGAGGACAAGATTTTTGACGACATGCGCGCGCGGAATTTTAAAAATTTTTCGCGTCTATTATACGACGAATTTGTTGAGAATTTTGCCTGATTCGCAGGGCAACTGCAAAGTCGCGTTAACTGTCATTTCGAGCGAATGCGAGAAATCTCACTACGCGCGGCAGCCGAGATTTCTCACTCCGTTCGAAATGACACCTCCTTGTCAAGGGCCTTTGCAGTCGCCGTGCCCGATTCGTTAAAGATTGAAGACAAAAAGGCAAAAGTGGCTGCTTGATTGCAACCACCTTTTGCCTTGCTTCACCAAACGACATGGGAAATTGTTACGCGTTATCGGTAGGCGACGCCATCCCTCCGGTCGCGAGGGCATCGCCCATTTTCAGCGACTTGATGGCAATGTCGTGTTCATGTGCCATCTGCTGTGCGGCGACTGCATTCATCTCCTCCGACAAAAGTTCGACCCCTTGGTCTTTGACCAGTGTTTCAAGAAATTCGACATAACCCGCTTCGGTGAGAACGACGAGCGCGGCTTGGTGCGCTTCCAGTTCTGTACCGATTTTTTCTAAACGTTCGTGCGGAATGCCCGCATCAAAAAAGCTTGCCGCAGTACCGCCGACTGCCGCACCGAGCGCCGCGCCGGCTACGATGCCCGCAGGTCCGGCGATCATTCCGAGCACACCGCCGAGAATCCCACCGACGGTGGCGCCGCGTGCGCCGGTCACGTCAACGGTTTCGTGAATATGCAATTTGCCGTCATCGGTGCGCCACACGACGGCGGCATCGAAAATTTCTACGCCCTGATTTTCCTTTGCCGTGCGAATTTTTGCCAGCGCGCGTTCGGCTTGGTCGGTCAAAGGAAATTTGGCAATCAGAATTTGAATGCTTTCACTCATAGCAGCTCACACGTGAGAAGGAAATCGCAAAATGGTACACGAGAGGAAGCGTGACAGTGAGTATAGCACTGTAATGTGCCATCCGAAATTTTTCTAGTGCATCCTTAACCAACTTGTTTTGCGTACCGCTGCGTTGCAAGACGCTTTCTAAACGATTTCATTGTGCGCGACTCACAAGAGCTTGTTTAATGCTGCACTAGCAAAACGTCATGGTAGTCGCGAATGCGCCTCCCGATGTGCTCGGTAAAAAGAACCGTCCGCCATCCGGCAGTCCGCGCGCGACAAGCACTTGCAGTGTGATGCAAGGTCCGCTGCTCGTAACGGGACTAAAGGTCAATGAATGAGTATGCCGTCCCGGCGGAATGTTGACGCCGACCAATTGCGATTGTCCCCAATCTTTGTTCCGTCCCTGCTTGGCAGGATCCAAGAATACGACACGCCACTCCATTCCGACATCGTTCGGGTTCGTGTTGAGAAATGTCGCGGTAAAGGTAACATCTTGGCGTTGTGGCGGTGGATTGGGCGAAACGCTCAACCCCGTAATGTAAACATCCGGCGACAGTCCGGGCTGTTGTGTCGGTGGTGGAGCGGCGGCGGGCGTTTGCTCTTTTGCTTCCGGCGCGCCTTCGGAATTAAAATCGTCCGGCTCTGTTGCCCCGCCGATATCGCCCACATTCCGGATGGGACCGCCGGGCGTAATCGTGGGAATTGCGGTCATGACAGGACGAGTGGTGGTTGGTTCCACGACCAGCGGAGGCGGTGTGACCGTCATCGGTATCCGCGTCGTATTGGCGTTCACGTTTTCTGTCGTGGGCACCGCGCGCGTGCGTGTGGCGGTCGCGGTTGGGACGACACGCGTCGTTCCGATGGCGATGGCGGTTTGTGGTGGAATGCGCGTCGGCAAACTCTCCGCGTCGGCGAACGAAATCGAATCAAGGTTAAACAAGATGTATGCCAGCGCGGCAACCAACAGCAAAATGATGCTTGCCAAAAGAAATGGCAGAGCAAGTCCCCGTCCGCGTGGCGGCACGCTTTCGGCTGCAGTTGGCGCAATCAGTTCCGCCATTGCATCCGGAGCGGGTGGGGGAGCAATCGTCTTGGTTTGAAACGGGTCTGCTTCCGTCCACTGCGTTCCGTCATAGACGTACCATTTTCCGGTATTTGCGCCGATCATCCAATCGTGACCTTGCGCGTCTTGAATGCTCAAAGCATGAAGCGCGTTGTCGAATTCTTGTTCGTTGATGATACCGACAGAGAATTGTCCGCGCAGACGAAAGTATTCATCTTGTACGCGACGAAATTGGTCATGCATTTTGTACTCCGTTGCCCGATGCATCATTCACCCGCTTGCGGGTTGCGCGAAGCGAAGAATCTCGACGCAGCCGTACAAGATTCTTCGCTTTGTTCCATATCTCGTGAAAGGGTAGGATTTGGATTGCCTCTAATTCGATGCGCCCGCGCACGGACTGTACTGTGTTGGCTGTCGCGACAAGCGGTGTGCTTTAATCCATTCTTCCACCTTGCCGCGCGCGAGTCGCACATCAGACTCGGGCGATTTCAAATAGTAACGCGTCTCGACAACTTCGGGGGGACAGCCGGGTCCTGCGCGCAGTCCGTTCGTTTTATCCACTTTGACGGCGACGAATCCGTCATCTGCCTGCGCGGGCGTTTGTTCGGCGAGAAAAATTTCTGTTACGCGGTCGCCGCAGCCGCGCGCGATGCGTCCGGTTGACTTGCATACAGTCGCTTGCACCAGCCCGGTCGGAATCCGAAACGGATGCGGTGCAATCGTGTTAAAGGGTTCGCGCTCGGCATAAATGCGCGTCATCACATTGTGCCAAATCGGCGCGGCGCCGGTGATGCCCGTTACTTTTTCCATCTCTTCATTGCGCGGGTTGCCGACCCAGACTCCGACGACAAGTTCAGGTGTGTATCCCAGCGTCCAGTTATCACGAAAATCATTGGTCGTTCCGGTTTTCACGGCGGCAGGACGCGCCGTTTCTTCTTTGCAAGTGGTTGTGCCATCAATACAGAGTTTCAATGGACTGTTTTGTCCAAAGGCGGGCGTCCGCGCTTTGTTGTCCGAGAGCACGCTCGTTATCAAGTACGCATACCGCGGGTCGAGCACTTGCTGGCCGGTCGCCTTGTGCTTGGCGGTGTCAAATATCACATTGCCCTGCCCATCCACAATTTTTGTAAATGGTGTAAGCGGCACGCGTACCCCTTCATTCGCAAAAACGGCGTAGGCGCCCGTCAGTTCCACCAATTTCACTTCGCCGCCTCCCAACGTGAGCGAAAGCCCGTAGCGCAGCGGGTCACCAAAAGTGTTGATGCCAAAGCGCTGCGCGCTGGCAATCATGCGCGGGACGGTCACGTAATATAACGTTTTAATTGCCGGAATGTTGTATGAATTTGCCAGCGCGGTCCGGACTGAAACCATGCCGTGTTCTTTTTCATCATAGTTGACGGGCACGTACGGCTCTTCGTCGTCCGGAAATTCGGTCTTGACATCGAGAATCGGCGTCGCCAGCGTCCACCCTTTTTCCAACGCGGTGACATAGTTGATGGGTTTAATCGAAGAACCCGGCTGGCGCAAGCGATTCGCCACGTTCACTTGCCCGTCAATGGATTTGTCGTAAAAATTTACACTGCCGACCATGGCGTAAATTTCGCCGGTTTGCGGATTGGCAACGACGACGGCGGCGCTGCGTACATTCTTGGCGCGAATCAGCGCGATTTGTTTGCGCGCTTCTTCTTCGGCAATCTGCTGAATCTTGGGGTCAATGCTTGTATAGACTTGGAGCCCGCCGTTGTAGACAATTTCGGGTCCGTATTTTTGTTCCAATTGTTCGCGGACGTATTCGACAAAGTGCGGGAATTTTTGTGCGATGCCCGCGTTGCAATGTTTTTGAAATTCGTCCGAGGTCAACATGCGCGCCGTTTGCGCGGAGGCATTGTTCGCTTGTCGTTCGCCCAAAAACCCTTCACGCACCATCGAAGCGAGCACAATCTTTTGGCGTCCGAGCGCGGCTTCCGGGTTCCGGCACGGGTCGTACAAATAGGGCGCTTGAGGAAGTCCCGCGAGCAAGGTGGCTTCATTCAAATTCAGGTCTCGCACATTTTTTCCAAAGTACGATTGCGCCGCCGCTTGCACGCCATAAGACAAATTGCCAAAATTAATCGTGTTCAAGTACATTGCGAGAATTTCAGATTTGGAATAGCGTTTGGTCAGTTCAAGCGCGTACAACGCTTCGCGCAGTTTGCGCGTCAAAGTAACTTCCGGTGTGAGCAGCGTATTTTTTACAACCTGCTGTGTAATGGTTGAGCCACCGACGCTCGGTCGCCCGTCACGGTAAAAATAGTAGAGCGCGCGCGCAATGCCTTCGACATCAATTCCGGGATTATCAAAAAAGGTCGGGTCTTCCGTTGCAGTGACGGCTTGAACCAAGACCGGCGGCAGGTCTTGTGCGGTGACGAGCGTGCGCCGTCCGCCCTGCCGGTCAAAGACTTCGAACAAGAGGTCGCCGTAACGGTCATAGATTTTTGTGGATTCGTTGACTTGGATTGGCTCCAGTTTGATTTCTTGCGGGACGAGACTGGAAACGTACATATAACCTGCGACGGCGGTGCCGGCGATGCTGCCGCAGGTCAAAAGGAATAACAAGGTCACAAACCCAAAACTGCCCAACAGCACGTTGCGGGTGCCGTGTCCGCTGTGACGACTTGTCTCGCGACGTTTAAGAATGCGGGTGTAATACGGTTTGAAAGTTGACGAGTCAACACGGTTTAGACGCTGTTTCATACCACGCAATCTAAGAGTTTCAGAGACAGATGTAAATCGGCAGAGGGCGCAATCCGTTGTAGGACGATTCTGACAAAAAGTACAAGCCCGCTTTGTAGCGGGCTTGTACTTTTTCCAAAACTTTGTTACTGGAGGTATTCGTTGGTAAACGCTTGTTTCACATCCACAGGCACAGAAATGAATCCGGCATCGCGCATAAACTGTTCCATTGCCTGCCAGTCCTCAAGACGCGTTTCGCCGATGCGCGAATTTTTCCACATGGGCAGCGACGCCATCAACACCGCTTTGCTAATCGCCGATTTTTCGCCGCCCGCTTCGGGAACGCGCTTGACGGCGATTTGAAATGCTTCGTCGGGATTGTTCAGCGTGTCTTGAACGCCGCGCACGAGCGCGCGCACGAAACCGCGCGCAAGTTGCGGACGATTTTTCACCGTCGCTTCATTCGTCGCGACGCCATTTCCCACCAGCCGCGCAAATTCCCATGTTTTGATTTGGTTCACCGCTTTGCCTACTTGCTCCAACTGCACCGGCTCGTTGTTGGCGTACACCACTGCCGCGTCCACTGTGCCTTGCGTCAATGCTTGCGCTTGAGTGAATCCGATATTTTCCGCGCGCACATCCTGCTCATTGATTTTTTGGGTGAATAACAACGCGCGCCATGCGGTGTACGACGCGCCAAAGAGTCCGGGCAGCCCAACTTTTTTACCCACGAGGTCTTGCGGCGTCTTTATATTTTTTTCGGCAAGCGAGGCAACGGAAATTGGATAGGCATTATACCAGTTGCCGATGTACACGAGCGGAATTTTTTGCGCGCGCGCCTGCAAAATTTGGTCGCCCGTCACAATCGCAAAGTCGGCTTGATTCGCGCCGACGAGTTTCACGCCGTCAAATTCAAAGCCCCAGTTGTAATTGACCTTGATGCCTTCCTGCGTGAAATATCCTTTTTCTTCCGCAACGTAGAATGGCGCATATTGGACGTTCGGAATGTAACCCATCACCAACGTCACTTCGGTTATTGGCGTCGGCGTAGGCGAGGGGGGGGAACACGCGGCGATGCCGACGAGAGCGGCAAGCGCAAGCAAAACGACAGAGATGGTGAAACGTTTCATAATTTTCCTCCACGCGAGTCCTTCTCGCGAAAAATAAAATGCCCCGAATAAAAATTTCGGGGCGCGGCTAACACAAAGCAACGCATGCCCGCCGCAAAACAAAAACCCCGAACAAAATTTTTGTTCGGGACATTTGACGCAAACGGATGCGCGCACGCGCAAGACGACAACGCGTCACGCGTGCAACTTTACCTCTTTCATCCGGACTATACCGTCGGCTTTGGAATTTCACCAAATCCTGCTTCGACTCAAACCTATGCGTGTCTCATGGCGAACCATGTTCGTCCGACCTCACAAGTTTTATGTCGTCGCTCGTGGGCTTGTACCACCGATCGGGAATTTGTGCGCTGCGCTGGTGTTCCGCGCATCGCCCATCACCCTGCCCCGAGGTGTATTCGGTTGTCGGTCACACAGAACTTGACCGAGCCAATTTTACGAAAATAACGGAGCGCGTCAAATTTTTTAACGCGTCGTATTGTGCCAGGGCATCAACGCGCGTTGAAGCAGGGCAACGCTGATGTACATTGTCAGGTTCATCAAAATCAACGCGAGGATTCCTGCAAACAAAAGCGGTGTATCAAATTGCCCGCGCGCAAAATTGAGCAAAAAGCCGATGCCCCGGTCTGCCCAGAACAATTCGACGACGAGGACTCCGATGACGGACAGTGTGATACCGACGCGCACACTCCCAAAAATGTACGGCAGCGTCGCGGGCAATTCGAGTTTGAAAAAAATTTGACGCGAAGTCGCCGCGTACGATTGCATCACTTGACGCTGTTCGACGCTGATGTTGCGTAATGCCGCAATCATATTCACGAGCATCGGAAAAAACGCGACGAGCGCGCCCATCAATGCGTTCGACCAAAAGCCATTGCCGAGAATGATGAGAACGAACGGCGCAATCGCAAAGATGGGCAGTGATTGGGAGGCGATGATAAACGGCGAAACAATTTTTTCGAGCAGCGGCGATTTCGCCAACGCATAACCGAGCGCGGAGGAAAATACAAACGCGAGCGCGAACGCGACGAGCGCTTCGCTCCATGTGAGCGTCACATGCCGCGCGAGCGTCCCGTCATTCCACGCGACGATAAAGCGACGCGCAATATCGGACGGCTTGGGCAAAAAAAATGTCGGGATGTTTTGAATTTGCGCGAGGATTTCCCACGCGAGCAAGACGAAGGCGATGATGAAAATGACGATGGCAGCTTGTCGTGCGAAAGTGGAAAAAGGGAATGCAGTGGGTTGAGCTTCTGTTTCGCCTTCCACGCGTTCAATGCGTTCGATGTTTGCCATAAAAAGAAATAGACCTCGCGAACGAGGTCTATTATTGCTGTTGACTTGAACATGTCAACACAGCGCCCACGGACGGGCTCGAACCGCCGACCTTTTGTTTCGAAGACAAATGCTCTATCCGATTGAGCTACGTGGGCAATTCGCAAAGCGGCAGAATGATAGAATAAATTCAAGCGTTGGTCAATTTAACGTCGCGCCGTTTCCTTGTCGCGTTTCTCCAACAACAACGCGTACGCGCCATCCCATGGCGTTCCCCAATCGCGTTTTGGCACATTCACGTTTTGCAAATGTTTCGCCATATCTTTGACGACGGCGGGAACGAGATTCCATTTGTTTTCCAAAACGGCTTGCTGCAATTTCGCTTCGGCAGATTTTGTCCAGAACCACTCATTGCGAAACCGGTCCGCTTTAATCCAATAGTCGCGTTTTTCCCATGCCGTACACGTCTCGTCAATCGTCTCGTCAATTTGATGCAGTGTGAGGACGATAAACGCGGTGAGGTCACGCACTTCGTCGTCCACTTTTTTCTTGCCTACCAATTCGCGCATCGCCAACACGGTGGCTTTGGTGTAGCGGTCACGCCGTTTGCCTGCATTATCGGGATTGATTAGGTTGCCCAATAGAACATCTCCTGTAGACCATTTGTTCGGATTATCCGCAAATTCATTTTCGGGTCAAGCTAACGTCAGAGATTCTTTTCATGAAAAAGATGACCCACGCTGCGCTGAATAACGTGGGTCGTCTTTATAAAGATCATTTCCTTTTCAATAGATTTTGTTTCCAGTTGTTCCTTCCCATGCCGATCCTGAACTCTGTTTGCGATAAAAAGAACCTGCTGCCTGATACCGCTGAGTTTGCCATGGTTGGCAATTTAGGAACGGTCCAACTGGCTTGTTTCCCGGTCCTACGGTAGCATTATATGTGTCTTTGTATCCTCCATTTAGCGTAAGCGTCCATGTAGTACCACATGTTTCATAGCCGCCGATCCATGTCGAGATTACGTAGCTCTGCGGTGCAAATGTATGGGCTGTTACGAGCCAAGTGGTCTGTCCCCATGACGCACATACGTTTCCTGATAGATTCCCTCCCGTAACCGGGTAATTTGTCACCACAGTGGAAAATGGCGAACAAGAGCTATGGCTTGCTCGCGCAGTGTACGCAAATCCAAGAGTTGCGAGTACGATTACTAGTACTGCAAGCAGCTGGGAGGCTATTCTATTCATGGCATACCTCAGCAGATTGCTTCGTAAACTGGAAGGCTTCCTCTATAGCGGGGTTCGGAGCATAAAGTTCAATGGGGCTATTGATTTCTTGGCTTGTTGCAATAACGTTTCCGGACGAATCAACACGCTGAGAATATGAAGAAACAACGCGTCCAAGCTCGTCGAGCTGAACCTGACTTGTGGTAATAATACCGTCACGAGATTCTCTTAGTTCCCATGCCGTAAATTTCTCACCGACAATCGTTTTTTCTGGAGAGACTGTTATTTTGAGGGTGTGAGAAGGGTACGTTGGCAAAGGTAAAATAGTTTCTTTCCAGCCATTCCTAGCCATTTTCTCCAGTTCGAGAAATATAGGTAGGCTACCCGACAATTGCACGGCGCTCTCGTTAGCCCAGCTTTGCCTGCAATTGTTATTTCCGCTTGGAGCCATAGTTGGGTAGCCTGTGCCAAAAACGATTGTTGTTCCTCCCTGTGTGATCAATAACTCTTGATGAAGTGAACCATCCTCACGCCAGGCAACTACATGAGCCCTGCTAGGAGCGTTGCTTGCATTTACTTCAACCCATGATTCTACCGTTATAGATTTTCCATTGGCAGGATCGGGACCGTTTCTGAGAAAATAATTCTGAGCTGTTGTCCAATGCAGAACCTTCCCGGCAAATTGGACATTCACAGCATAGCTGGGGACTTTATTCTTCGGCGGTATCGAGGATCCTAGTGAGTCTTCCACAGAAGATGAAGATGAGGACCCCCAAACCGTAACCAGCAGAGTTAGGACAAGAGTGAGGGCCAGTAGGAGGATTATACCTTTTCGAGAATTTCTCATCAATCACCTCCATTTTCTAAAATGCTTAGATTGTGTAGACGCTTATCGTGAAAAGCGCGCCATTGTTGCTCAAAATAAAGGGCGACCGACGGGTTTCGAACCCGTAGCCTTCTCATCCACAGTGAGACGTGGTACCCTTCCACCACGGTCGCCGTTACAAAACCAAGTATAACACAGCTGCGCGTCGGCAAAAAATTTTTACGCGCGACGCGTTTTTTCTTGCAGCGTCGTTGCCAATACATTGCGCGCGATTTGTTCTTGCGCGCCCGTTTGTAAATCGCGCAGGGTTACCACATTCGCGGCGGCTTCGTCGGGTCCGATGATGATGACAAATGGAATCCCGCGCGCGGACGCGTATTTCAACTGCTTGCCCAAACTGTCGAGGTCGTACCAAACTTCGGTGTTGAAATTCGCCGCGCGCAATTCCATCGCGACGGCGAGTGCTGTCGCGCGGCGTTCGGCATCGAACACTGTGACAAAAACGTCCACCACTGTTTTTCCTAAATCGGGCGGATACATATCCAATTCGTCCATCACGTCAATAATGCGTTCGATGCCGAGTGATGTGCCGGTGACGGGCAGCGAATTTTTGCTAAAGAGTCCGACGAGTCCGTCGTACCGCCCGCCGCCGGTGAGTGAACCAATTTTCGGTTCCGTCACCACCGTTTCAAAAATCGGACCCGTGTAATATTCCAAACCACGCACCATCGTCAAATCAATTTGCAAACGTTCGGGCTGAACGCCGAGCTCACGCGCAAACTGGACAAGTTGCCCCAATTCGTTAACGCCTTCGATGCCGCCCGGGTACGCGCGAAATTGTTCGCGCCACGCGTTCAAGTCATTAACGGGCAAGGCAATCAAATCAAAAATCTTCGCGATGGTTTCCGATGAAATTTCCGCGCGCAGCATTTCTTCGCGCACGCCATCCTGTCCAATCTTTTCCAATTTATCAATCGCGCGATAGAGATTGGGGAGAAGGGCAGGAGCGACGCCGGAATATTCGCCGAGCGCGGTCAACACCTTGCGATTGTTGAGTTTTGTCACGAATTGCTTGAAACCCAATTCGCTCAAAACTGTAAAAATCATCGCGACGATTTCGGCATCGGCGAGCATGGACGACGTGCCGACAATGTCCGCGTCGCATTGATAAAACTCGCGATAACGTCCTTTTTGCGGACGTTCCGCGCGCCACACCGGCGCGATTTGATAACGCTTGAACGGTTTGACCAATTCGGGATTCATGGCGACGACGCGCGAAAGCGGCACCGACAAATCGTACCGCAGCGCGAGGTCTTCTTTGCCTTCGCGATGGCGCGCGTCATAAATTAATTTTTCCGCGTCGGGTCCGTATTTGCCCATTACCGTCTGCTGCAATTCAAGAACCGGCGTTTGCAATGGCTCAAAGCCGAAACG
Organism: uncultured Chloroflexota bacterium; assembly: GCA_937870825.1. GTDB lineage: Bacteria > Chloroflexota > Anaerolineae > UBA4142 > SHND01 > SHND01. The sequence continues at coordinate 49,137 of CALMZO010000261.1, forward strand.
CTCAAAGACGCGTTCGACGACGCCGATAACGTAACGGCGCTTGAGCATTTTTTCCGGGAGCATGTCGCGCATTCCGCGCGGCACGCGGGGTTCGACAAACGTTGCCATGTTCAAGAATCCTTTCGCGTAGCGAAAACACTATGCACGGGTGAAATGAAAAAGTAGAGAAACAAAAAAGGCGTGGAAAAAAATCCACGCCAAATTTTTTGTCAGAGAAATTTCAAATTCAATCGGCGCCGCAAGAGAGCATCAACGAGTGATGGGTTGCATGAAAAACATGCACAGGATGGTGATGATGAAATGATGCTTGCGCCATGATTAGAAGGGATTTTACCACATTCCCAAACCCGCGCAAAAAAATTAATGCGTCGCGTCAAAAATGACGCACGTTTGGATGAGGTGCGCCGCCATTTCCAAATCGTGACGCAACACGCGGTCGGTGTCCAAGTAGGGCACATCTTGCCGCAAGCGGCGAAACACTTGGCGCGTGCCTTCGCCCAACATATCATCGCCCTTGCCTTCATTCCGCAAACGCAAATCAATCGCTTGGGCAGCGGTGACGAGTTCGATGGCGAGAATGTGTGTGGTGTTCCAAACGATTTCGCGCAAATGGCGCGCGGCATTCGCCGCCATCGGTACGTGGTCTTCTTGATTCGCGCTGGTGGGAATCGAATCGAGTACGTCGGGATGGGCGAGCGTTTTGTTTTCGGATACAAGCGCGGCGGCGGTCACTTGCGCCATCATCAAACCGCTGTTGATGCCGCCGCGTTCAATCAACATCATCGGCAAACCGTCATTCAATTTCCCGTCGAGCATCCGAAACGTGCGCCGTTCGCTGATGCTGCCAATTTCGGCAACCGCAATCGCCAACAACGCGCTCGCCATTGCCACCGTTTCGCCGTGAAAATTTCCGCCCGATAACGCGATGCCGTTTTCGCCTTCGACAAAAATCAATGGGTTGTCCGTCGCCGCGTTAATTTCTTCTTGCAGCCGCGCAATCGCATATTCCAACGCGTCACGCGCCGCGCCAACGACTTGGGGCGCACAGCGAATCGAATACGCGTCTTGAACGCGCTGTGCCTTGTCCACGAGATGACTGCCGCGCGTCAACTCGCGCACGCGGGCGGCGATTTCCTTTTGGCCGTGATGACGCGACGCGTCATGAATGCGCGCGTCGAACGCGTGGGACGCGCCGCGCATCGCTTCAAGCGTGAGGGCGACGGCGAGCGCGGAATGTTCAATGAGATTTTGCGCGTCGTGCGCGGCGAGCGCGATGATGGCGGTGGAAACGGCTGTACCGTTGTTGAGCGCGAGTCCCTCTTTCGCTTCCAAAATCAAACGCGGAATCGCGGCGCGCTGCATCGCGATTTTTCCGCTGACGCGTTCGCCCAGATACATCGCCTCGCCGCTTTCACGTTCCAAGTCATTTTCGTCCGTTGAAAGGACAAGCGCGAGATGCGACAACGGCGCGAGGTCGCCGCTCGCGCCGACGGAACCTTTCGCGGGGATGATGGGATGCACGCCGCGATTCAACATTTCAATCAGCGTTTCGACAATTTCGACGCGCACGCCGGAAAATCCTTGCGCGAGCGTGTTGGCGCGAATGAGCATCGTTGCGCGCACAACCTCCTCGGGCAGTGGTTCGCCGACGCCGACCGCGTGACTCGTAATCAGCTTTCGCATCAGGTCGCGCGCTTGTGCGGCGGAAACATGCACATTTGCAAAAATGCCAAAGCCGGTGTTGATGCCGTAGGTCATGCGTTCGCCGCGCGCAACAATGTTTTCCACCCACGCGCGACTCGCCGCGATTTTTGCGCGCGCCGATTCCGCGAGCGTCACCTTGAAATTTTCGCGCGCGACATTCACAACGTCTTGGATGCCAAGCGTCTCACCAAGTACGACAAGATTGTTCATTGTGAAAAAAATCAATTGCGCCGCACATAGATTGATTCTATAATGCGGCGCACGATTGAAAGGACGCCCCCGGCGAGACTCGAACTCGCAACCTGCGGATTAGCGTACTCCATCAGGTTTCCCTGACAAGCACAAAGCTTTTGGAGTCTGGACTATATCATCACTGAAAAATTCTCAGTGTCTCGCGTATAGTCTCTGAGGTGTCCGTGATGGTTCCCTGCTGATTGCCCATTGTTGCATCCAGTACACTTTTTGCGCTGTCACGCTCAATGACGTTGTAGCGGCACCGGCTTTAGGGGGTTCCAGCATATAGCGAGATTCTACCCGCGCGCGTTTTCCGTGTGCGGGCACTCCGTGCAAAGTCCGTCGCTCTATCCTTTGAGCTACGGGGACAGTTGCAAGTATTGTAAGCGATTCACACATTGCGTCAAGGAGAAACATTGAGTTATGCGAATTGACCGAATTGAATTGCGATTGATTGAAATGCCGCTGCTTGCGCCGTTTGAAACGTCGTTCGGCGTCGAGACGGTGGAAGAACATCTGATTGTGCGCGTGGACGGCGACGGCATCACGGGGTGGGGCGAATGTGTCGCGTCGGAAGGTCCGTGGTACAGCTACGAGACGAATCAGACCGCGTGGCATGTGCTGCGCGATTTTTTGATTCCGTTCGTTTTTGAAAATGAACTCCGCGCGCCGCAAGATTTTCCGAAACTCGCGGCGCGCGTGCGCGGACACAACATGGCAAAAGCGGGACTCGAAGCCGCGTTGTGGGACTGGTTCGCCAAAGGGCAGGAGAAATCGCTCGCGCAGATGTTTCACGCCGCGCAGCAAATCGAACGCGATTCAAAAATTCCCGAAAAAATTACAGTGGGCGTCAGCGTTGGTTTGCAGTCGTCCGCGCAAGAATTGGTCGCGCGGGTGAGGGGATTCCTCGACGAGGGTTACACAAGGATAAAAATCAAAATCAAGCCGGGGAGGGATGTCGAGTTGGTGCGCGCGTTGCGCGCCGAATTTCCACACATCCGATTGCAGGTGGATGCAAATTCCGCTTACACGTTAGCGGATACAGACGTTTTTCGCGCGATGGATGATGCGAATCTGCTGCTGATTGAGCAGCCGCTCTCGAACGACGATATTTTTCAACACATCAAATTGCAGCGCGAATTGAAAACCGCGATTTGTTTGGACGAGAGCATTCATTCGGCGGACGATGCAGAAGCCGCGCTCCAAATGGGCGCGTGCCGCATCATCAATATCAAACCCGGACGCGTCGGCGGATTTACGCAAGCTATCAAAATTCATGACCTTGCCGCGCAGCACAACGCGCCCGTGTGGTGCGGCGGCATGTTGGAAAGCGGCATCGGTCGCGCCGGAAACGTCGCGATAGCGTCACTGCCGAATTTCACACTGCCCGGCGATTTGTCCGCGAGCCGACGTTATTTCCGCCAAGATATTGTGGAACCGGAATTTCAAGTGGACACAGAGGGAATGATGCGCGTGCCGACAGGGGGGGGAATCGGCGTACAGATTGTGATGAAAAATTTGGACGCTGTGACGCAATCGTCGCAACTGTTTCGTCGGTGAAACTGAAGAAATGCGAAACCCGTTATCTTGGAGATCACGGGTTTCGCATTTCTTCAACTATCTGCAACCTTGAGCGTGAGGTGAAACGCCGCGCCTTTGCCGAGATTGCTTTCTGCCCAAATTTTTCCACCGTGCAAGCGAATGATTTCGCGGCAGATAGCAAGCCCTAGCCCCGAACCTTTGTCCTCGACTTGTTCGCCGCGCTTGATGCGATAAAAGCGGTCAAAAATTTTTTCGTGTTCGCCGGGGTCAATGCCGACACCCGTATCGCGCACAATCACTTCGACATCGCCGTTCGATTGCTGCGCGCTCAACGTGATGCGTCCGCGTTCGGGCGTGAACTTGAGCGCGTTCTCGATGAGGTTCGAGAGGACTTGATGCAAGCGCAGCGCGTCGGCAGAGACGAGCGGCAAATCTTTGCTTTGTTCAATCTCAAGCGCGATGTGACGTTGTGCCGCTTGCGCGCGAAATGCCGCGCGCACTTGATTAAGCAGCATCGTCACTTGGAGCGGCTGCTGGTCAATGTGGTAATAGCCCGCGTCCATGCGGGAAAGGTCGAGAACATCGTCCACCATTTCCGCGATGTAACGCATCTCTTGTTCCGCGACTTGGACGTAGCCAATGGTGTCCTCACTCAAATTTTCTTTGCCCGTGCGAATCAATTCGAGATACCCTTTGGCGACGGCGATGGGATGGCGCAAGTCGTGTGAGACCATTGAAAAAAAAGATGCTTTCGCTTTGTCCAATTCTTTCAAGCGTTCGTACGCGGCTTGCAGTTCGGCATAGTTTTGCGCGAGCTGTTCGTTTTTCATTTCCACTTCGCGCTGCAAGCGTTGATTCTCGCGCCGCAGAATCGCTTCCGTCACCGCGCGTTTCACTACCTCGCGCACTTCGTCGGCGTCGAACGGACGCTTGTTGATGATGTAATCGTTCACGCCTGCGCGCAGCGCTTTGATGGCAGTTTCTTCCGAACCGTACGCGGTCGTGAGAATCACCATCGTCTCGGGCAATTCGCGTTTGAGAATCGCCAACACATCCGTCCCCATAATTCCCGGCAGCACCAAATCGAGCAGCACGAGGTCCGGTTTGAGTTGGCGCGCGTGAACGAGTCCCGATTCGCCATCGGCGGCGAATTTCAAAACATATCCTTCGTTGCCAAGAATTTCGGTGAGGATTTCTTGATTGAGCGGCGTGTCGTCAATGACGAGGACGGTGCCGCGTGGGGCGGGGGAGTTTCGCGTAGTGAAAACACTATCCATGGAAAGAAGAATCGCAATGTTTCCACAAAGGGGAAAATGTTATGCGAATGAGAAGACAAAAACCGTCATTACAAATACTTGCCGACGATTAAATCAAGGCGCGCGCGCGTTTCATTCGGGACGAGCGCGGGATTCGTGACGATTGCGTTTTCGAGTGCGTGAAGACACGCGCAATCATGCAGCCGCGCGTTTGCGATGGGCAGGGCGGTGCGAAGAATTTGTTTGCCCACTTGCGCGTTCTTGATGAGATTTTGTACAACCAATTCGGCTGTCACAGTATCATGCGATTCGTGCCACACGTCATAGTCTGTCACCATTGCAATCGCGGAATAGCCGATCTCTGCCTCGCGCGCGAGCTTTGCTTCGGGAATTGCGGTCATGCCGACAAGGTCGCAGCCGAGTTGACGATTGATGCGTGATTCGGCTTTGGTCGAAAACATCGGTCCTTCGATGACGACGAGGGTGCCGCCGTTGTGCGCGCGTGCGCCCGTTTGTTTTGCCGCATCGTACAGAATCGCGTTCATGTCCAAACAAAACGGGTCGGCAAAGCCAACGTGCGCGACGAGTCCGTCACCGAAAAAGGTGTACGCTTTCTCACGGTTACGCGTTCGGTCAAACAATTGGTCGGGGATGACAATATCGAGCGGCGCGTAATCTTGGCGCAAGGAGCCAACCGCTGTGACGGAAATCAGATATTGAACACCGAGCGATTTAAAGCCGTAAATGTTTGCGCGTGAATTTAATTCCGTCGGCGTCACGCGATGTCCGCGCCCGTGACGCGGGAGGAACGCGACGCGCACGCCGTCGAGCGTGCCCGTGATGTAGTCGTCACTCGGTTTGCCGAACGGCGTGTTGATTTCGATTTCCTCAACGTCCTGCAAATCTTCAATGTTGTACACACCACTGCCACCAATCACACCAAAGCGAATTGCGTCGGTCATGCTAGGATGCTCCAAAAGAAATTTGTCGTTGCCTAACGTGCGTCATTATAAACGCGACAGGAACGCGCGACAAGCAGAAATAAAAGAAACCGCGCGAAAAAAATCGCGCGGTTTCTTTAAGGTGGAGCTGGCGGGAATTGACACTTATCTCCCTGATTTTCATCAAGGCGTTGACTATCTCTTGAACTTGCACTATCTTGTTCAAGTCCCTCGGCGTATTGTAAGGAGGTTAATATAGTTTTCCTCCTTACCCTAGTACTCCATGCTTACAAGTGTAGGAGTCTATGAGTCGATGCAGGGCTTATTCTTTCGAAATCACCCCTCAGGATTAGCATAACCACCGAAAAGGTTTTAGCATTTCCTGATAAAGCCGAGTTTGTTCCTAACAGATTTCTCTGATAGGGGGCTCGTCCCGTTTAGACAAACCCGCGTCCGAAAAGTTGAACCACAAGTGACTACAAGCTTAGCCAGTCTTTGAGGATGGGCAGCTAACTTTTATTAGCAGCGCATCTTACTTGCGCAAACGGACTCGACTGTCAGAGTTGCTTGCGCCGAGCCGATAGTTGACATGATTAATGTCTTCGTCAGATGCTATCGGCATTGCATCCGAGATACCCCATCTTGGTGACGCCCGGCATACGCGTTTTGGGGGAACCCGTATGTGGACGCCGCAGATTTAACTGCGGACCTCGAGGAAATCCCTAGCTACCGATTAGGCAGCGAGCGGGAGCGCCGCGAGGTTGGTGCGTGTGTTCGCACATACAATTGTGTCCGTTTTATGGTGGACAGACGCCACCGCTTGCCACTTGCAATCTTCCCTCCCCGTCGAAGCCGTGCAGCCCCGAATGTGAGATAGATTATAGCATGAAAGCTTACGAGAGCTCCCACAACACCACTTCCGGCGCGCAATTAAATCGCATCCTCGGCGCGCCGCCGCCTTCCAAGCCAATGCCGCGCGAAACGTATACCGTCATTTCGCCAACCTGAATACGTCCCGATTCAAATTTTTTGCCATAGAGCGAACCCGCATACAGCGCGCCGATATAGGGCAGGCGCAATTGTCCGCCGTGCGTGTGTCCTGACAATTGCAAGTCCATGCCCGCTTGTGATGCTTCGGGCGCGAGGTCAGGCGTGTGATATAAAAAGATACGAAAGGTGTCGCGTCCCGTACCGTTCAATGATTGAAGCAAGCGCGGTCCATCAATGAACGGTTTGTGCGTACACTCGATGCCGATGATTTCGATTTTTTTGCTTTCGTGTTCAATCACCGCGCGCTCGCCGCGCAGCCAATGAATGTTCATTCCCTCCAATAATTTTTCTACGACATCGGGCGGGTCAACGGCGGGACTGCCGCTGACCGCATAAACGCCCAACGGGGCATCGAGTTCCGCCAATACCGAACGCGCGTGTTCTTGCGCGAGCGCGTCTTGCGTGTACGACAAATTGAGAAAATCGCCGGAAAACAAAATCAAGTCCGGCGCGAGCGCTTGTACCATGTCGAGCAGTTCACGTTCGCGCGCGGTGATGCGTTCGACGTGAATGTCGGCGAGATGCAGCACGCGCAATGGTTTTTTGAAACCGAGTTTCGGTGATTGCAATTTCTGATGCGTGAGCGTGAGGCGATGCGGCTCGTACCAAAAACTGTAAAGCACCAATGCAGTGCCGATGAGTTGAAGCGGAATCCAATAGGGGAACGGGACAAAAAATGTGAAAGGGGCGCGCAGCAACGCAAGCAAAAACGTCGGCGGGTTTGACGGACCGAACGATTTGCCATACCGGGGCAGAAAAGAAATTGTGACCCAATCCCCTACAAAGAACGCGAACAAAATCGGGGCAGTGAGCCAATCGAGACGCGCGGCGAGAAAGGCAAGCGCAAACAACAGCACCGCAAACAATGGCGCAATGACATAGTGCATCGCATCAATCGGCGCAAACGCCAAATCAAATTCGTTGCCCGAATTGCCGGGGAATGTTTTACGTTTTGAAAAGTCTTTTGGTTGCATACCTTGAAATTATACTTGCGTTGACGTGATTCTCCATGCGGGCGGGTGACACAAACGAGAATCCGCCACACTGCATCAAAAACCACGTTTGAGCCGCCATCCGGTGCGAACCTCTGTTTGCTCCATGCGCGGCGCGATGTTACAATGCGCCACAATGTTCCTCGTTTGATTCACTTCCGCGCGACGAACTCTTATGACTTGGCGCTCTTGTTTCGTGTTTGCCTGGCTGATTCTTTTCGTTGGCGGATGTCAAGCGCGCACGATGGCAACGCTCTCAGCCGGAGCGGTCATGACGCACGGTCCAGTTGTGGGTGCCGTCACTGCCCGGACTGCTCGCGTATGGCTTCGCACGAGTGGTCCCGCAAGTGTGAAAATCGAATCTGCGGCTGACGGTCAGACGCAGACGAAATATGTTTCGGGCACATTTGTTTCCGATGACAAAAACGATTTCACTTTACAGATTCCACTGGAAAACCTGACTCCGGCAACGCAATATGATGTAACCGTGTGGGTAAATGAGAGTGCACAACCCCGACAAGGACGCTTTAGAACATTTCCAAATGAAAACAATGCGGCGCCCTTCAAAATGGTCATTCTGACTGATTTTGGATATTTGCAAGCTCCGGTGTCGAACCGGGTCTTTGAACTCGCGGCTGCAGAAAATCCCGACCTGGTTTTTATTGGCGGTGATTTTGACCATCGCGACCCGAAACTTGTCCCGGCGAAACGGCAAATGTTTCAAGACCTGTACTCGGATGACCCTAATGCCCCGCTCGCCGATTTTGCAAAATTTATTCTGCACAATTATCCGCTTGCCTACCAATGGGATGACCACGATTACGGCGGCGACAATTCCGACCGCACGGCGACATGGCGCGAAAGCGCACTGCAGGTCTATCGTGAGTATTTTCCGTCCTATCCGATGGGGAAATACGGCATCTATCAGTCTTTTCGATATGGCAAAGAGGTTGAGGTTTTTGTGCTGGACGGACGTTCGCAGCGGGACCCAAATCAAACGCCGGATGATGCGAATAAATCTATGCTGAACGGCGAGCGTCATCCTGACGGCCAAGTGCAGTGGCTGTTGGATGGTTTGAAAAATTCAACCGCCACATGGAAATTAATCATGTCGCCCTCTGTACTGAATCGAACAATGCACAAGACCGATTCGTGGGCAAATTTCTCACATGAGCGAGAGACGATTCTCAATTTTATTAAACTGGAAAAAATTGATGGTGTCATTGTAATTGCAGGGGACTTGCATGGCGGCGCACTGGATGATGGACGCAACGCGGGGATCCCTTCCGCCGTGATTCCGAGCGTGAATCTGCCAACATGCATGTCAGTCCCACGAGCCAAATTGGGAGAGTGGTCGCACGGTGTTTATGGCGACGCGTTAAAAGACAAAAACAATACACCATGTGTGGGGTATGGTGTGGTTACGATGCAGGAAAGGCACGCGCGCATCGCCATCAAAGACGGAAGTGGTAGTTTGAAACTGGAAATGAACATGGTTTCGCCAACAAGTTTTCGTTCAAATCCATAAAATGCGGACTCTGTTGACAGAGACTCTGCGAGTTAGGAACGTGAATTATGAAGAACGTGATAAGAGTACGGATATTTTCCTTTTTGCCCTGGATGTGCCTCGGTTTGATTTTGATTCTGGCAACCTACAGCACCGCACAGTATTCCCACGTCAGTGCACAAGAGGCACAAACAGCAGAGCCAACCTTTACATTTAGTGCGCTCTCGGCAAGCGTTAAACCGGATGCCAAGCCGTTTGGATTGTTGTTGGAGCCGACGCGTCATCTTACTGCCGATTCCCAATACTTTTATCGCTCGGCGGAAGGGCTGCAAGCGCTAAAGAACTTGGGTGTTTCCACACTTTTCTATGTGGTAGACCGCAACAACTGGCGTGCGCTGTATGACGATATTTCGGGTGCGCCACAGCCATATCCGGCGGGGATTTATCCGGGCGAAGCGGTGGACATTGCCAAAGCGATTGGCGCGGAATTGGTGCCAATGCTTAATGTGACGCTGGTGTGCGAACACATTCCGGGAACAGAGTATACGTCCCAGAACATGACATGCGAACATGCCAAAGCCAAAGACTCGGTTGCCCTGGTCAAATTGCTCAAAAAAGAGACCAAGAAAAAAGGTGTCGTCTTTGAACGCGTCGTAATGGGATTGGAACCGTACGCGGGGTGTGCATACTGGAGCAATCCGCGCGGTGTGGATTGCACCATCGGAAATCCGAAAGGGCAGCATCGCATCGGGTTACCCGCCGAAGAGTACGCAAAACGCGTCAAGGCATGGGCGGCGGCGATTCACAAATTCGACCCGCACATCAAAATTGGCGCGCACATTCAGACCAATACATACTTTTGTCAAACGGGCTGCAATCGTTCATGGTCGCAAGTGGTCTTGGAAGATGCCGGACAGGTGATTGACTTTGTTTTGTTGCATCAGTACTTTCGCATACCGCTGCCAAAACCCATTACGGAACAACAGGGACAAACCTATTCCTATTACCAAAATCAAGACGACATCATCAAGCGCAAAAAAGAGCGCACCGGAATGCCTTCGGTGGGTCGCTCCGAAATCGTAAAATGGGCGCCTGCCAACAAAAAGAACATGCCCATCTGGTATCCCGAATTTTATGCCTCTATCCTGGACCATAAACTGGATGACAGCGGCACACAAGGCGAATTGCCGACGGACGAGGACTTTGCGAGTGTACGCAGTTCGGTGTATGGCGGAATCGCGTTGGGGGAATTGTATCTCGATTTACTCTCCCCCGTTGGAAAAGGCAAGAATATGCGTCCGGGCGCGGCGCGCGCGGCGTTCCATCACTTGTTTTCCTATGTCACCTTTCTCGCTTCGTTCCAACCGCCTCACGGCCCAAGTCAAACCATGATTTTTACGCCGGGTTGGCATGTTCTCCAGAGTCTGAAAGGTTTCGCAGGCAAAGAGTGGATGGGCGTGAAAGCGAAAGGCATCCCCGTCAATTCAACCGGACGCCCCTCACTCAAAGCGTACGCGGCGCGCGCAGGCAAACAAATCACCGTCGCGGTGTTCAATCACGAGACCACTCTCACGTCTACGGTTGACCTGAAATTCAACAATCTCCAAATACGCAAAGTTCGAGTCACGCGCATCGGCGATTCAGCCGCTTCCATTCTAGATTTCAACAATCCAATTACGCCCGACCTCATCGTCCCGTCACTGTCTGCCTTGCCGAAAACGCAAATCAAAAAATGGGGTATTGACAATCTCGCGGTCGGTCCGCACTCGGTGACTGTTTTGACCATCACGCTCAAATAAAATTTTTTCCGCACCAAGAAACGAGCCGCCCTAAAGCAGGGCGGCTCGTTTTGTTATTCGCGATTCATCATCCAGAAGATTCGTCCCATACCACATAATCTTTTCAACCGTTTTGCCGTTGCCTAAGCGCGTCAACGCGGTTGGATAGGCAAGTTCGACATTGGTTCGACACAGAGAGTAACATTATTCCAAAGTTATCAAACCTTTCGCGCGGCGCTACGCGCCGCGCGAGACTAAAGACTAAGCCGAGTCCGGTGAGCCAAAGCAATTCTATGAATTGAAAGAAAGTACTGATTGGAATTGTTGAAAATCTTTCTGGAAAGATAAGCAGAACAGATGCTACTAAGTGGTGAACAATTGTGCTAGAATATAAAAGATGTTTACCTTTTGCAAGAAAGGTTAGGGAACGATGATGAAACTAATATTCGACCCAATGAAAGCAGTTGAAATCCTGCTGTACATTGCCGAACGCGTACCCAACCTGTATCACGCCCTGAAAATAATGTATTTCGCTGACAAAGCACATCTTTCAGAATATGGGCGGCTAGTCTCTGGAGACCACTATATTGCGATGCGCCTCGGACCCGTCCCAAGTGGGACATACGACATTGTGAAATTCGTGCGCGGGGATGGAATCTTCACATTTGATGAATCAATAAAAGAGGCGTTCACAGTTAAAGGACGCAATACAATTGAACCAAAACGACGCCCCGATTTGGACACATTGAGTGAATCAGAAATGGAGTGCCTAGATGCTTCTATTAGTGAGTATGGGAATATGTCCATGACTCGATTGAAAAAAGCTAGCCATGATGCTGCGTACGAGGCAGCAGATGAGAATGAGGACATTTCGTTGGAATCAATCATTACAACTCTTCCGAATGGAACAGAGGTTTTAGCATATATGCGCGACGAGTAGCATAAATGTCTCAACTCGGTAACTTTGTTAGTGAAGATGACCTTGAGACACTTATTCGGGAACGCTTAATCCCCGGAGTAATACTCCATGTTTGGTGCGACTTTACGACGCCGCCCAAAGAAAAATTTCTTGTTGTGCTTTCGACAGAGCCAGAGTGCCTAGTTTGTCTTATAAGCTCAAAGATACATCCCTTCAACCAAAAGAAAGAGAAACTTGTCGCCTCGCACGTAGAATTGCATAGAGCCGATTACGATTTTTTAGACCACAATTCTTACGCGAATTGTAATAACGTTTATATGATGGAAATTGGCGAAATTGTTGACCAATGCAAAAAGGTTTTTAGTCGCATAAAGGGCAATTTGACCGAACCGGATTCAGGGCACGTCCTGAGGGCGATTCAAGATTCTGTCTTGGTTAGTGGCAAGCATAAAAAGGTGACGAGTGCTAGCTTAAAGTAGAATAATTGTTTGCATAAAGCTAAACCCCTTCTGCACATCAGTACCAGAAGCGCATAACACTCATCGCTTGTTCCACTTGGAGTAGATGGGTGTTTTTGTTTCTCTCGCGTTTCCTTAACCTATGGTAGCATTCCCCGCGTTTCATCCCCACTGATAGGTTGCGCGAATCACTCATTGCATTTCCCCCCCACGCGCGTATAATCTCTCTCACCTATGAACGGACACGATAAATTTTTCAACGCGCTGCGCGATGTGTTTGTCGGCGCAAAGGTAGAAGGTAAAGTGGACCCCTTTGTCAAGACACAATTTGGGTCAAAGTTAAGATAGCTTGTCTCCTTTGGTTTGAGAGAGAAAG
>CALMZO010000262.1 GCA_937870825.1 uncultured Chloroflexota bacterium
AGAAATTTTTGAACGCGACCCGGAATTTTCGCAGCCCGAAAATCAATTACTGAAAAAAGGGATGAATGAGTTTTGGAGAGGTGAGGGAGATTTGAGTTAATGACCATCGCCATCTACCCCGGTTCGTTCGACCCGATTCATAACGGGCATATTGAAATTGTACGCCGCGCGTCCCTCTTGTTCGAACAAGTGATTTGGGCAGCGTATGACCGTCCGCTCAAGAGTTTGTTGTTCAGCGAACAAGAGCGTCTCGAATTCATGCACGAAGCGGCAAAAGATTTGCCAAACGTACAAGTGCGTTCGTATCACGGTCTAACCGTTTTGTTTGCGCGCCAGGCGGGCGCGAAAGCGATTGTGCGCGGCTTGCGCGCGACGCACGATTTTGAAATCGAATATCAAATGGCATTGACCAATGCACAGCAAGCCGCCGAGATAGACACCGTGTGTTTGATGACGGGCGCGCAGTATGCGTTTTTGAGTTCGAGTATTTTGAAAGAGGTCGCGCTCGCGAACGGCGATATCTCTTCGATGGTGCCGCCGTACGTCGCCCACAAGTTAAAAGCGCGCCTCGCGCAATTGGGCGAAGACCGGGGCGACAAAGTTAAAATGGTTTCGCTTACAGAGTAATTGTATTTGCGCGTAATTTGTAGTAGTATCATCGCACTTTTGCAGAACACGACGTTTATTCCACTACAACCCCCCGCGTCGGTTGCGGGATGAAAGGGGTTGCACACCATGGACATTCTTTATTTGGTTGACCGTCTTGAAGCGGCAATTAACAAGGGCACGGCGGTCCCATTTAGCAACAAACGCATGATTGACGAGGACGAATGTCTCGACATCATTGACCAACTGCGCGTTGCCGTCCCCGAAGAAATCAAACAATCCCGCCGCGTGACACAAGAAAAAGACCGCATCCTCGCGCAAGCAAAGGAAGAAGCGGACCGCATTGTGACAATGGCGCGCGATGAATCGGCGCGGCTCGCCGAACAGAGCGAACTGGTCAAAACCGCGCAAACGCGTGCGCAAGCAATCATGGCGCAAGCCGAAGTAGATGCAAAGGGCACCCGCGCGGGAGCGGACGATTACGCAAACCAAGTGTTGTCCGAACTGCAGCAGCGTTTGGATGAATTGACTGCGCGGGTGGCGACATTGCAAGGTACGGTGCACAATGGGCTGCGAATGTTGAGCGAAAAACGCGGGAGTGTGGGCGGAGGAAATCCGCCGCCGCCGCCGACAGGAACCCTTTCGAGTTGACGAAAATGGGCAGCAATCGAATGCTGCCCATTCTCTTTTTGACGTGGTTTTCAATTCGATTATAATGCTTGCACTTGATCGCGTCGTGCCACGAGCCAGCGCAAATTGCGCTGGCTTTCCCTTGCTTGCACGTTATCCCGTGCAGCAAGTGCGCTCCGCTCATACGCGGAATGGATGGTGAACAAGATGCGTTACAATGTTTCACAATTACTCAAAGACCACATCGGAGCGACGCGTCATTACCAACTGCAAGCCGATATTTCGGACCTTGACCCTGCGCTCACACCGTTGACCGACCTCGCCGGCACAGTGGACTTGATTCGCACGAACGATGGAATTCTGGTGCGCGCCGACATGCATACGAGTGTCGAATTGAATTGCAGCCGCTGCCTCACCCAATTTGCGCTGCCTGTACGTTTCAGAATTGATGAAGAATTTCATCCGACCATTGACATCACCACAGGCGCGCGCTTGCCGCAGCCCGATGATGCGGATGCCGCGACGCAAATTGATATTCATCACATTTTGGATTTGAGCGAAATCGTACGGCAAGATTTAACATTGGCATTGCCGTTGGTGCCGCTTTGTCGAACAGCCTGCAAAGGGCTTTGCCCGGACTGTGGCAAAAATTGGAATGACGGCGCTTGCGATTGCGAACAAGAGGAATTGGACCCGCGCTTTGCCGTACTCAAACAATTGCTTGATGACACGAACATTCAGAATAACTGACCTCTGACTGCTGACAACTGATAACGGCGATGAATACATCGCCTCACAAAGGAGTACCATGCCACCTCTACCAAAACGAAAACTTTCCAAAGGACGCCGTGACCGCCGCCGCAGTCACCTCGCACTCAAGGCGCAAAATCTGACGGAATGTCCCAACTGTCACAATCTCTACATTCCTCATCGCGTTTGTCCAAATTGCGGATATTACAAAGGTGAGGAAGTTGTCGCGGTGAAACAAGAAAAAGCAAAATAAATTTTTTCACCGCCCCGCATGGGTCTGGTATGTTTGCCAGACCTTTTTGTTTTGTAGAACTGATTTTGGTATACAATGATGCGCATGACCACAGCATGGGTGTTCCCCGGACAAGGTTCCCAATTCGTCGGCATGGCGCGCGATTTGTACGAAAAATTTTCCAGCGCGCGTTTGGTGCTCGATGCAACGGATTCCGTACTCGGTTTTCCGTTATCGAAATTGATGTTTGAAGGTCCCGAAGCGGAACTCACCGACACCGTGAACGCGCAGCCCGCATTGCTCGCACACAGTATCGCCGCGCTCGCCGCGCTGCAGCAAGCTTCAAACAACTCATTGCCCGAACCTGCGTTCGCCGCCGGACATAGCATGGGCGAATACTCGGCGCTCGTGGCGACCGGCGCGCTCGATTTCGCCGAAGGCATCAAGCTCGTGCGGGCGCGCGGCAACGCGATGAAACGCGCAGGCATCGAACGCCCCGGCGCGATGGCGGCAATTCTCGGCGTGGACGATGCAAAGGTTCAGGAAATTTGCAATGCCGCGGGCGCCGTCCAAGTTGCGAACTTTAACGCGCCCGGACAAATTGTGATTTCGGGCGAAAAGGAAGCGATTGAACGCGCGGTGGACAGCGCGAAAAAAGCGGGCGCAAAACGCGCAATCGTTCTCGCCGTCAGCATCGCCGCGCATTCGGAATTGATGCGTCCCGCACTTCAAGAATTTCGCGCGGCGGTGACGATGACGCCCTTGCGCGCAGCGCGCGTGCCGGTCATTTCAAACGTGACCGCGCAGCCGATGAGCGAGCCGAGTGAGATGCGTGAGGAGATGCTCGCGCAATTGACCTCATCGGTACAGTGGGTGAAAAGCGTCGAGTGGATGGAAGCGCAAGGTGTCACCGAATTTTTGGAACTCGGTCCCAAAGATGTGTTGACCGGTTTGAACAAACGCATTGCGAAAAACGCGACGACGAAACCGATTGGCACTGTCGAACAAATTGAAAAATTTCTTGGAGGCACAAGCGCATGATTGACCTACACGGCAAAGTTGCTTTGGTCACGGGCGCGTCGCGCGGCATCGGACGCGCGATTGCAATTCGGCTCGCGGAACTCGGCGCGAGTGTGGTGGTGAATTATTTCAAAAGCGCGGACGCGGCGAACCAAGTGGTGGATGAAATCAAAGCGAAAGGCGGCAGCGCGATTGCCGTGCAAGGTGACGTGAGCAAATTTGACCAGGCGGGCAATGTCGTAAAAGCGACCACGGACGCGTTTGGGCGTCTGGATATTTTGGTCAATAATGCTGGCACCACGCGCGACAATTTGCTCGCGCTGATGAAGGAACAAGATTTCGATTACATTATCGAGAACGATTTAAAAAGTGTATTCAATTGTTCCAAAGCCGCGCTGCGGCAAATGATGAAACAAAAGTACGGACGCGTGGTAAATATCACGTCCGTTTCCGGCGTGATGGGCAATCCCGGACAAACAAATTATTCTGCCGCGAAAGCGGGTGTCATCGGGTTCACCAAAGCAATGGCAAAGGAATACGCGCCCAAAGGCATTGCGGTCAACGCCGTCGCCGCCGGTTACATTCCGACCGATTTGACGAACGCACTGCCGCAAGATGTCAAAACCAACATCGTCAAATTTATTCCGATGCAGCGTTTTGGCACCGTCGAAGAAGTTGCCGACGTCGTCGCATTTCTCGCCTCTGACCGCGCGTCGTACATCACCGGACAGACTCTGGCGGTGGATGGGGGAATGGTGTAAATGGCAAGAGTCGATTCGTCCCAAAATGGATGAAACCATTGGCGCGGTGATTGTTTCGCCGCAAGTGATTACGACGGTCGTACGCCAAGTGGCAGAGGCAACACAAGGCGTCGCGCGTTTGTCCGCGAGTTTGTCGGGACGAATGGGTCGCGTGCTGTACGGCAGTCGTTCCGCGAGCGGCGTGGCGGTCCAAGTGGAAGACGGCGCGGTGACGATTGATGTGTACGTTGTCGCCATGCCCAGTACACCGCTCTTGGCGTTGGGACAGATATTGCAGCATGAAATTCATCGCGCCATCGCGGATGTGGTGGGAATGCCGTTGCGCGCGGTGAATATTCATTTCACCGATGTGCAAGACCCTTTGGAACATTCTGCACAATAAAAAATGAAAGCACGACGCAAAGCCCGCGCTCTGGCGCTCCAGGTTTTATTTGAAGTGGACTCGGTGGAACATCCCGTTGAAATCGCACTGCCGCGCCGCATTGAAGCCGCACGCGAAGAAGATGAAGCGGCAGACCGTGACCCGTTACCGCCCGAAGCGGAATTGTTTGTCAAGACTCTTGTGGAAGGGACATTGGCAAGCCGCGATGAGTTGGACAAATTGATTGCAAAATTTGCGCCCGAATATCCGGTTGCCCAACTCGCCATCGTGGACCGCAATGTACTGCGCCTCGCGTTTTATGAATTGAAAAATATGGGCGATGTGCCTGTCAAGGTGGCAATTAATGAAGCTGTCGAATTGGCAAAATTGTATGGCAGCGACAGCGCGCCGCGTTTTGTCAACGGCGTTCTGGGTGCGTACCTGGCAGGCCATCCCGCGCTGGCAAAGCGAGGCGCGTGAATGAATCTCTTTGGCGTTGGACCGACAGAGATTATTGTCGTCCTCATTGTCATCCTCGTTTTGTTCGGACCTGAAAAATTGCCCGACCTCGCGAAAAAAATCGGCGGCGCGTCGCGCGAAATTCGCGACAATCTGAACACGCTGAATGACCAAATGAACAACGCGCTCGAAACGTCAATGGAAATTGACAAGGCGCGCATGATTCCGCCCGCCGGGGGTGACACAACACCGCCTGTAGTTTCGGAAAATCCCATCGCACCAAACGCAGACTCTGCCTCAACCGAACCATCCGTCTTGCCTCCACCGCCCTCGCAATCTTGACCATGCCTGAAATTCTTTCGCTCGTTCTTTTGGCACTCGTCGCGCTGCTCGTCATCGGTCCGCGCCGCTTGCCCGAAAGCATCGAGGCGTTGTGGCTCGCCATCAGCGATTTTCAACGCACCCAGCGCGGTCAGCCAACGCTCGGGAATTTATACAACGCGCGGCGATTCTGGATTAGCCAAAAGAGCAACCTCTACGCGGGCATCCAAATTTTGTACCAGGTGACCGCGCATCTGGAAGAATTGCGGCGGCGCGTGCTGTACATTTTGATTGCGTTCGCATTTGGCTTTGGCATCGCCTTTTTGTTCACACAGCCGCTACTCGGTTTTATTATTCGCCCCGTGCGTGTGATTCAGCCCTCTGTCCAAACGAATGTGCCAATCAACCAGTACGTGCTGGCGCAAGACGTTCAAATCCAAACCACCATCATCAGCGCAACCGGTCCAACAAGCGCCACGCTTACGATTCCGAAGGGGACGATACTGCCCGTCGGCTTGGCGACGACGACGCCGGTTGTTTTGAAACCGACCGAACTTTTTTCCACGTACGTCAAACTGGCATTGATAGCGGGATTCGCCACTGCGCTGCCGATGATTCTTTTGCAAGTGGTGTTGTTTTTGCGCGGACCAAAATTTGCATACGCGGCGATGAGCAGTAAAGAATGGAACGCCGCGCGCGCAACCCTTGACGCGGAAGAACTCGCCGAAGCAGAGCAGCAGCGGCGTGATGTGTACGAAGGATTGACCGCAAACGAAGTACGCCCGATGTATTTTCTGATGCCGCTCGCGCTGCTCTTGTTCGTCGCGGGCATTTTGTTCACGTATTTTTTGTTGCTGCCGAGCGCGCTCGATTTTTTGTTTGGACTCGGCGGTCCATTGGTTCAACCACTGCCCTCGTTGGAAGATTACACGGATTTTGCGTTGACTTTGATTTTTTGGGTCGGTCTCACATTTGAATTGCCGCTCGCCATGTTTTTTCTCGCGCGTTTCAACATCATTACCGCGCGCCAATTCGCGCAGCAGTGGCGTTACGCGGTGGTCATCATTGCCGTCGCGGCGGCTGTCATTACGCCGACGGTGGATTTGTTCAACATGACGCTTGTCGCTTTGCCGATGCTCGGTCTGTACATCATGGGCATTGCATTTGCATGGCTGGCGCGTCCGCTTCCCAAAAACGCGCCACCAAAAATTCCTGCCGAAGCGTGAGGAAAAATTTTCAGGAGGATTTCGTATGGCTTTGTCAACGACGACGAACCGCGAGCGAGTGATCATCATGGGCGCGGCGGGACGCGACTTTCACAATTTCAACACATACTTTCGTACGCGTCCCGAATATGAGGTGGTGGCATTCACCGCGACACAGATTCCGAATATCGAAGGACGCGTCTACCCGCGCGAACTTGCAGGTGATTTGTATCCGAACGGAATTCCCATTTATCCCGAAGAGGATTTGGACGATTTGATTCGCAAGCATCAAGTGAATCAAGTCGTCTTTTCGTACAGCGATGTCTCGCACGAATACGTAATGCATCGCGCGTCGCGTGTGCAAGCAGTCGGCGCAGATTTTCGATTGCTCGGTCCCGACGCGACGATGTTGAAATCGTCGAAACCTGTCGTCGCCGTGTGCGCGGTGCGCACCGGTTCGGGGAAATCGCAAACGACGCGCGCGGTTGTTGCGGCATTAAAAGATATGGGCATTCGCGTCGTCGTTGTGCGTCACCCGATGCCCTACGGGGATTTGGTGAAACAAGCGGTGCAGCGTTTTGAAACATATGACGATTTGGCAAAACATGATGTGACGATTGAAGAACGCGAAGAATACGAACCGCATCTTGCGAACGATACGGTGGTGTATGCAGGTGTGGACTATGAAAAAATTTTGCGCGCGGCGGAACAAGAAGCCGATGTGGTGCTGTGGGACGGCGGCAACAATGATTTCGCGTTTTTCAAACCCGATGTGTACATCACCGTCGTGGACCCGCATCGCCCCGGACACGAATTGCGGTACTATCCGGGCGAGACGAATTTGCGCCGCGCCGATGTGATTGTGATTAACAAAATTGATACTGCGCGGCCCGAAGATGTCGAACGCGTGCGCGCGAGCATCCGCGAAACGAATCCGCGCGCGATGGTGGTGGACGGCGCGTCGCCGATTTTTGTTTCCAGTCCCGATGCGATTCGCGGCAAGCGCGTCTTGGTGGTCGAAGATGGTCCGACGCTCACGCACGGCGAAATGGCGTACGGCGCGGGAGTTGTCGCGGCGCGGCGATTTGGCGCGGCGGAAATTGTTGACCCGCGTCCGTTTGCGGTTCGCACGATTGCAGACACGTACAAAAAATATCCGACGACGGGCGCGGTGTTGCCCGCGATGGGGTATGGCGAAGAACAGACGCGCGATTTAGAGGAAACGATTAACAACGCGGACGTGGACTATGTGTTGATAGCGACGCCAATTGATTTGCGGCGGCTCATTCACATCAAACATCCCGCCGACCGCGTGCGTTATGAATTGCAGGAAATCGGGCAGCCGACGCTCAAGGGAATTCTCAAAGATAAACTTGGTTAAGGACAGGACATTCAAGGTGGATGCAACTTTGAATGTCTTTTTTTTGTCGGGGGAATCAGGGCTGTTGCCGAGTCCCTTGACAGACGGAGCGCATTCCGAGCGGAGCGAACGCGGAGTCAGAAATCTCGCTTGATGCTGCATCGAGAGATTTCGGCGATGATTACATCGCATCATTTGCTCAAAATGACAGCTGACGCGGCGCGGCACGAGCCTTGTGGGGGGGCATTGACGCCGCAAATAAATTTCGTTAAAGTAGCGCCCAAGAAATTTCATGTTGTTAGGTCAAAAAGGAGGCTCGTATGAACTCTCGCACGAATCGTCTGCTCGTACTTTGGAACGTTGTTTTGACAACGCTCGTTTTGCTTTTGCTCGGGCTCTATGCGTCCGCCGCGCAGGCGGCGAATGACCCACCTGTGCGCGTCTTTCAAGCCAATGCCGACCATACCGGAGGCAGGGGCGTCGGCAGCACCGCGACCATTCAAGTGAAAACGCACGGCGATTGGACGTTGCTGCAAAAATTGTCCGTGGACTTGAATGGCGCGACCAATCACGAATGCGCGGCAGTCGCGAGCTCGCGCGTCTTTAATGCGTCAGGCAACGCGGAGGATAACAAGTACGAATTTGTTTTGACTCTGGACGATCCCGACCCGCAAGGAACTTTAGCCACCACCCGCGTGATTGATTTTGACGATGACCGCGTGATTTCAGACCACGACGACCAAGAAGTGACTTCGAGCTCGCTGTATCATGCGACCAACGAAGCTCACACCTTTTATTGGTTTGCGCGAAAAATTTCAGAAGACGGCAAGCCCCCAACGTACATGAGTGTACAGAATTCGACGCTGTGGGTCCTCTGCGTCAAGAAAATACTGCTCTAAAAAAGACGCCTCTCCAGATTTGGAGAGGCGTTTGTTTTATTACGCGGGACGCGCCACGAGTGTAATTTTTACCTGCAAGGTTTGCCCGCCGCGTTCGACGGTGAGCGTTACCGTGTCGCCGACGCGATAGCGAAACAGAATCGAACGCAAGGAATTGTCCTCATTGATCGGATTGTTATCAATTGCGGTCACAACGTCTTGTACGCGCAAACCGCCGCGCGAGGCGGGACTGCCCGATGTCACTTGTGTGATAATGACACCGTTTTTCGCTGAGAGATTCAATTCGCCTGCAAGCTGTGGCGTCACTTCGGTGTACGAGATGCCGATGAACGGATATTCAATGCGCCCACGCGCAATCAATTGCTCGGCGACAGACCGCACTGTATTCGACGGGACCGCGAATCCCAAGCCCTCGGCGGGCGCGCCGCCAACCGATTCACGCACGACCAACGTGTTGATGCCGACGATTTGCCCCGCAAGATTAATCAACGGTCCGCCGGAATTGCCGTGATTGATTGCGGCGTCGGTTTGTACGAGGCCCTCTTGTTGTGTGCCTTCGACCTTGCGATTCAATCCACTTACCACGCCAACGGTCACCGAGCCGCGATAATTTCCCAACGGACTGCCGATGGCAATCACCCATTCGCCCAATTGCAGCGCGCTTGAATCGCCGAACGGTACAAATCCGGGAACCGGGCCATCTACTTTCAGAACGGCAATATCGGTGAGCGGGTCTGTGCCGACAACTCGGGCATTGATACGCGTGCCGTCATGGTAAATGACCGCGACGCTCGACGAATCTTCAATCACGTGGTTGTTCGTGATGATGTGTCCGTCCGCCGAAATGACAACGCCGGAACCGGATGCTTGAATCGTTCCGCCATAACTTGTACTGCTGCCGTTCGTGATGACGGTGACGACAGCCGGTTCCACTTTGCGTACCGTATCAATCACTTCGGTTGTCGCATTGACCGTCAAGTTTTGCACTACCGGCGGTTGCCCCGGCGTAACCGCTTTGATTTCCTGCGGCACGGGCGCGGTGATTTGCGGAGCCGCGTTGCGCGCGACGTACATGCCGACCAGACCGCCCATCACACCACCGCCGACCACGCCAAGCAATATCCCAAGAAGGACTAAAAGAATTATCCAACCTGATGAACGTGACATCGTTTTTGCCTCCTGTATCAAAACACGCCTATCTTGTTACAACGAGCTTAAGCCGAGTTTAACGCGACCTAAAGAACGCGTATGGGCGAAGCATTCGTGACGAGATTGAATGTCGCGCTTAGAGCTCTCAAATAAAGTTGTATGATGGATTCTACGCTTCGGCGGATTGATGGGCAGTAACCGCATCAATGCTCGAGTCCGATGCTATGAACTCTATTCGAGTTGACTATCAGATTGCCGACGAATGCTTCACCCCCACTGCTCTACGGCAATTTTTTCGCAATGTCCTCGAGGGTATCATCGTACGAGATACGAATACGCGGCAGCGTGAGCAGGTCATCGGCATGGATTTTGTAGCCGCAGCACAAAATCAGCGCGGCGCGATACCCGGCGGTTTGCGTTGCGGCAACCACTCGCGGATTGAATGCGCCGAAGGGATAGGACAGCGCGTATGTTGGGTGTCCGAACTTGGCTTCCATCTTTTCTTTTGCCCCACTCAACTGTCGCCGCATTTGCTCCAACGTGATTTTTGTTAAATCTTCGTGGCTAATTGTGTGCCCGCCAAACTCCATCCCCGCGCGGTCCATTTCAATGGCTTGTTCCCAATTGATGAGCAATTCACCGCCAACATCCAAGTACTGGGTCGGCACAAAAAAATTTCCCACCATGCCGCGTTTTTTCAACTCGGGAAAGGCGACGGTGTAGCTGTCAATCCAGCCGTCGTCGATTGTGAGCAGAAGCGGCTTTGTCGGCAAGGGCGCACCGTCCTCAAAAAACTCGACCAGCTGCTTGAACGTAATGGTATGAAAACCGCGCGCCTGAAAAAAATCAAGCTGCGCGGCAAATTCGTTCGGCGCAACGCTCCATGTGCGCAGCACTTGACTTGCATTCGCCTCACGGTACTTGAGATGATGGTACATCAAAATCGGAATGACCACATTTTCGCCCGCGGCGGGCGGCGTGATGAATGGCGTTGGCGTTGCGGTTGGCGTTGACGTCGGCGCGGGGGTGAACGTTTGCGTCGGTAAAGCCGTTGGCGTCGCACCGGGCAGCGCGGTCGGTTCAACCGTGCGTTCCACAAATTCGGGTGTTTGGGTCGGAAACGGCGGCGGCTCGTCACGCCCGCAGGCGACAAACAGCGCGACAAAACTCGTAAGCAAAAGAAATAGCGATGGATTCGGTTTCACAATGAGCAATTTCCCTCAGTTCCCTTACTTTGCCTTCAGCCACCGTGCGGATTCCCAATCGGTTTGAACCGATTTCAACCGGTTGTAGCCACCCCATTCATTTGGTGTGCGCCGCGCCCAAAATCGTGACGCACACCCATTGAGGAAAGGCAGGTTGACGTGTTCCATTTCCCATGCGAAAATCGCCGCACAATTCATGACCACCGAACGAACAACCCCAGCCGCGCCGCCGCCGCGCTTGCGCATCATTCAGATTTTCACGCTCGTCATCTTGATTGCTGCGTTTGCCGCGACCTTCATTTTGTTGTTTGACAATGAACGTCGCGCACAGGTTGAAGCGCTCATTGCTTCGCCCATCGGTTTGGTAGTGCTTTTTTTTCTCGCGCTGTTGAGCAACGCCACGTTGATTCTCCCTGTTCCGGGACTCGCGTTGACCGCGCTCGCAGGAACGATTGCCAATCCTCTCGCGGTGGGCATCGTTGCCGGTGCGGGACAAGCTCTCGGCGAAATGACAGGGTATCTCGCGGGTTACAGTGGACAGACGTTGATTGATAACGTGCCGCGTTATGCGCGTATGGTGGCTTGGATGCGACGGTACGGCGCGCTCACGATTTTTGTGCTCGCGTTAATTCCGAATCCCGTGTTTGATGTCGCGGGCATTGTCGCGGGCGCACTGCGAATGCCGTGGTGGCTGTATTTGATTTCGGCGGGCGCGGGAAAAATTTTGAAAAACATTGCGCTGGCGTATGCGGCGGCGTCGGGCACAGATTGGCTCTTGCAGTTGTACGGCAGATAGATTATACAACAACAAAAAATGCGGCTGTGACGAACACAGCCGCATTTTTTTATTGTGCGTAACGACACCCATTCGTTACGCGACCACCCAACAAAGGAGAACAAACCGTAACTTGTTTTGTCTGCGCGTCCCACCTTGCGCGCGTTCAAACTCGAAAGGATCAGGCGGGGAATAGAGCTTGGACCCTCCGAACAGGGGTGCGCTCTTGTAGAAACACTTGGCTCGGATATTTACAGCCTCGCTCCGCTTCACCCTTTTTGGCATCCCCCAACCTGTCGCCCGTAGGATAACGTTCCCAGATTAGGAAAAAATGAGAAAAGTGTAAATAGTTTGTGAACGGTATTTGCAGAGACGTTACGGCATAACGTCTCTGCAAAGTTCATGTTTCATTCAACGCGAGACGCGGCGATTGCGCCAAAGGCGTCGTATTTGGAACGGTTTTTGTTTCTGACAAAGGCAGCCACACCGTGAACGTACTGCCTCTGCCGATTTGTGATTCCACCGTAATTTTTCCGTTGTGCGCGTCCACAACGGATTTTGCAATCGCGAGCCCAAGTCCCGTACCCCCTGCGTCGCGCGAACGCGCTTTATCTACCCGATAAAAACGGTCAAACAAATTTGGGATATTCTCCGCCGCGATGCCGATGCCCGTATCTTGTACCGCGATTTTCACCCACGTATCATCTTTGGTGAGCGATAAGGTGACCTTGCCGCCTTGTGGCGTGTACTTGACCGCGTTGTCCACAAGATTCAACAAAACTTGCTTTAAGCGGTCACGGTCTCCTGTAATAATCGCCTGGTCTTCCGCACCGAGAACAAATGTCACCCCTTTCGCGGTCACTTGCGCTTGACGATATACTTCGAGCAACAGGGTATCCAATTCAATCATTTGTTTTGCAATCGGCACCCCCGCGTCTTGCCGCGCGAGCAACAGCAAGTCGCTTACGAGACGGCTCATGCGCGCCGTTTCCGAATCAATCGCTTCAATCACTTGGGCGCGCTCTTCGGGGTCATTCGCCGCGCCGCGCTGCAACAAATCGAGATTGCCGCGCACTGCCGTCAAGGGCGAACGCAATTCATGCGAAACATCCGCGACAAAACGCTGCTGCGCGCGAAACAGTTCTTCGATGCGCGCGAGCATTTCATTGAACGTCATCGCAAGGCGTCCCACTTCATCCACCATTTGCGGTACTTCAATCCGCCTGCCCAAATCACGCGCGCGTGTAATTTTTTGCGCCGCCGTCATCACTTTGCCGATGGGCGCAAGCACATTGCCGGCGATAAACCAACCGCCGACTGCGGCAACAATCAAGCCCGCCGCAATACTCACCGTTATCAACGTCGCGAGTTCGCGCAGGGTATTGTCAACCTGGCGCAAGGATTGTGCGACTTCGATATAACCCAGCACAGCATCGTTCTTGGCGCGTATCGGCGCAACGTAAAGACGCAGCCGCGTCTTGTTGACGATAAAGTCGGAAGGGGCGGCTTGACCGAACCGGGCGCGCGCGTGTTGTTCAGACGGAATGGCGAGATATTGACTTCCCAAATTTTCGGAACGGCTAAAAACTTTGCCATCCGCGTTGCGCAGCTGCACGTAAATTTCGCCGGTCGAAAAAACGTCCGCGTTTGGCAAAAAGACAACCTTGCGCTCGAACAGTGACGACAAATCATCTTGCAGCGTAATCACCGTTGCAAGACTTGCCTGAATATCACTGGCACGTTGCCGCAGAGAACGGTCTACTTCTTGATATGAAGTGATATAGACAGTCGCATACAACGCGACGCCAAAGACAATGAGGAGCAAAGCGAGGAGTCCAACATACCACAACGTCAGACGGGTTCGAATGGACATGCGAAATAAAAACTACACTTTCTGCGGAGCAAAACAAGTCAGGGAATCTGTTGGTCGGCTCGTCGGATGTTCAAATTGACATGACCATCCGACGATCCGACGATCCGACTGCCAGACTCATTCTTCACGTAACGCGTACCCGACCCCGCGCACGGTTTGAATAAGGCGCGGTTCGTTTTGAGCTTCTAATTTTGAACGCAAGTACCGAATATACACTTCCAAGATGTTTGATTCTCCGCCAAAGTCATAGCCCCAAATCCGGTCGTAAATCAATTCGCGCGAAAGGACTTGGCGCGGATGTAAAATAAAAAAGTGCAGCAAATCAAATTCTTTGGTCGTCAAATCAATTTTGCGTCCGCCGCGCGTGACTTCGCGCGTGCCCGTGTCGAGCGACAAATCAGAGAAGCGGAACGTGGTCTGGTCGGCGGCTTTGTTGCGGCGCAACAAGGCTTTCACACGCGCGAGCAATTCTTCAAACGCGAACGGCTTGACCAAATAGTCATCCGCGCCGCTGTCGAACCCCTTCACTTTGTCCGATACGGTATCTTTGGCAGTCAACATCAAAATCGGCGTTTCACCGCCCGCGCGCAGCCGCCGCGCCACTTCGAGACCGTCGAGTCCGGGCAGCATCACATCCAAAATCACAAGGTCCGGCACATTGTCGCGCGCCGCCTTGAGACCGGTTTCGCCGTCGTGCGTCACTTCGACTTTGAATCCTTCATACGCCAACCCGCGCCGCAAAAAGTCGGCGATTTTTGTTTCATCTTCGATGATAAGAATTCGTTCCGCCATGTTCGCAATTATAAATCAAATTTCGCGTACCACGAATCGCGTGTCGCCAATCACCAATCGAATTTTCACTCGACGCTCAACTCCTCGATGAGCAAATGGTCACCGAGTGAATTCCCATCCGCGTCGCTGACGGGCAACCGCGCGCCCGTGGCGCCATCGCAAAAACCAATTTCGACAGATGCCGCGCCCTTCAACGCGTCCTTCGCAATTTCAAACGTGTGTGCGTCCGTGATGTACTCATTCGCCTGCCATTTATCCGTCGGTGCCTTGCCGTTCATCGGTTCGATGTCGTGCTTGCCGATAATCTTTCCGTTCGCGTCCAGCAAATGCACAAACGCCACGTAGGGTTTTTCCGTCGCACCCCGCGCGTGCCAGTACAATGTAATGTTAAAAACATCCCCCGCGCGCATTTTTGTTTGCGGCAAATCAAAGCCGAACAATTCCATCGCGTCGCCAAAACGCGCGACGCGTCGATGTTGCGGATTCGGTTTTCCAAAACTGTGCACCCGTTCGACAATTTCGATGCTCGCAATTGACGCGCCGTCCGCGCGCCCCAATGGCTTATCGTCCGGCGTGAAAAGGAACACGCGCACTTGCACGTGAGCGCGCGGCGCGTCGGCAGGAATCTCCACATCGTGAACCGTGCGCACGTACTCGCCGGCGCGCCACTCCTGCGTTGGATACACGTCGCGCAGCAAAATCTCTTGATGACGCGCAAGCTCCTGACCCTTCACGGTGCGCGCGGTTAAACGCAGCTTGTAATTTTGTAAAGGGTTCGCGTTCGCTTTCCAAAACAAAACGACGCGCCAACTTGTACCTGCGGCGGCTTTGTCCACCGCGTCCGACCCAAAAAATTCAATGTCCCCAAACGTTTCTTGAATCGGATACCGCACATCCAAATCGGGTTTTGTGTCCGAGATTTCGCCGCGCGCGATGATTGTCTCGCCAAGTTGAATGGGCGATGCAGGTGGATCGCGCTTTTGTACTAACGGAATTGTACCGTTTTGTGACGCGAGCGAGAGGTTGAACGAATAGGTCTGCGGCGGCGCATCCACCGGAACGCGCAGCGGCAACATTGTCACAACAACATCGTCGCGCTGCCACTGCGACGGCGTATAGCCGAGTGATGCAATCGAATTCCACGTGTAATGCAGATTGTCCCGCAGCGCGGCAACCCACAAGAGACCGTCAGCATCGTTCACGCGCGGCGCAAGAATTTGCCACCACAGTTCCGCGTTCAACGTTTCGCCCGTGCGAACGCCCGCAGGCAAATAGGCATCACGAATCAGAATCTGTCCCTCGTGCGTTTGCGCCACATTGTTCAACCCGCGCACCGTTCTCAGAATTTGAAATTCTTCTTCGGTCAGTTCGTAAATGTCCACTTCGCTGGTGCCGTCCGCCAGTTTTGCCGTGAACGCGGGCGCGTCGGCAAGAAATTGCCTTTTGAAAATTTCATGCACCGCGCCGCTGCGCGGATTTACGACGAACGCGCTCGTGCGCGCCGGCAAAACAAACGTATCCGCGCCTTGAAAAAATTGCGCGCGGTTCGGTTTGCGCGCGACGAGATTGAACGAACCGCGGTCCAAATCATTTGCAAATTCTACCGATACGAGCGCACGTTCATCCGTCTGATGTTTGTCCAACCAACGCGCCGCAATCGCCAAATCCGCGCGTTGAATCAAACGCACCCGGGGATTGTTTGTCCATGTGACAAAATACGCGGTGATGCCATCGTATGCCGCGAACGCAAGCAACAGCGCACACAGCGCGCCAAAGGCGAGGCGCGCCCGGTTGCCAAAACGTTTCATCACAAACACGCGCAGTTCATCCAACGCCAACGCGGGCAGGATGAACGCCGCGCCGATTGCGCCGACCGCGCGGTGCTGTGACAAAGCGCTTACGCTCAAAACGTTCGGCAACAACATCACGAACAACCAAATCAAGGTGAACGCGTACGGCGCGCGTTTGAATCGCCACAGTGCGATGCCGATGCCCGCATAAAAAAAGATTGCCCACAGCGGGTCGAATATCGGACGTTGCGCGACGTTGTAACGCCATTCCGGGTCGCCACTCACGCCGAACATGCCAAACACGCGCACCGCGTTCTTGAGCAGCAGCATCAGATTGCCTTGCCACAGCGTTGGCAGGTCGCCGCTCAAATCGCCGCTTCGCGCGAGCGCCGTTTCGAGATGCGTGGGGATGAAACGGCACAGGGGAAAATAAATCAGCGCGGCGAGGACGAAAAGGATGGGGATGAACGGGAAATTTTTTCGCCACGTACTGCGATGCCAAACAAAAGCATAAAGGACAAAAACAAACAGCGTCGCCGGAACCAAAATTCCCGAACGGGAGGTGTACGCTCCAAGTCCCGCGAGAATCCCGGAGAGGAGTAACAATATTCTATTGCCGCGCGTCCACCCGATCCAAAAGACATAGAACGTCACCGCCGCGAGCAAATACGTACTGATGGTATGCAAGCCCGCGCGCGATTCGTAAAGATGCCAGAAGGAAAACGTAATCAGTGCAGTCGCAATCAGTGCGCTGAAATTCGCGCTAGACACCTCACCCCAACGCTCTCCTAAATTAGGCGTGGGCGCCGCACCACTCCCCTCTCCTTGCACAGGAGAGGGGCTGGGGATGAGGTCAAACATTTCGCGCGCGAGCAAATACGTCAACACCAATGCGCCGAATCCGCATAACGCCGCGCCGGCGCGCAGCGCCCAAACATTTTCGCCAAAGAGCTTGAACATTGCGGCAACCAAGTACATGAACAACGGTTCATTGCCGCGATTCAATTCGAAAAAAATTGGGTACTGCCCTTGCAAAATCGTTCGCGCGAAATTGGCGACGAACACTTCGTCGTGCTGAACGCCCGGCGGAAATTGGTCGAGCGCGTAAAAGCGCAGCCCAAACGCGACGAGCAGGACCAATCCCGCGAGCCAAATCAAGCGCGGGGTGCGCACAACGCGGGCACGAAAATGGGTCATGATGTTTTGGCTTCTACAAATGGATTCACGAGACAAAAAAAGGTGACAGCGCAAACTGTCACCTTTCGATTCAGACGCCTGCCGCTTACGGCAGGAAAAATGTAAAGGTTCGACTGACCGGGCTGAGAGGGTTGATGTTGCCTGCAAAACACGCGTCCGAGCTTGGTGCTTGGACGACCGTGACATTCCATTTGAATTCCGAGTTCACCGCATCCGTTCGATAATCGTCAATATCCATGCCGGTGCGTCGGTCAATGCCATTCTCTTTGGTGCAATAAATACGCTGCTTGACTTGGTTCGTCGTGCGCGACGTGTAGGTAATCACCAGACGATAAAAACGGTCCGATTCAGTCAGCGTGGCAGGCATTTCCAATCCACCGTTGGCGTCGGTACCCCATCGGAAAAAGACTTTGTTCGCGCCGATACTGTCGCCATCGGGTGGCACATTGAGCGTTGGCATGAGATAAATCAACGACAGTGTGGGCTGCGGTTCAGCTGTCGGCGGCGGCGCGGCGGGCGTGGTGGGCGGCGGCGCGGCGGTTGGCTGTGCGGGTGCCGCAGTTGGCGGAATTGCCGCGCCTTGCGTTGGACGCGCCGTTGGCGCCCCGGTTGGCGGGGGCAATGTCAACGTAGGTTGCGGCGTCGCGGACGGCAAAATCACGGGCGGAGTAAATGGAATCGAGGTTGGCTCAACAACATCGGTCGGCGTCACGGGCACGGCAGGCAAGACAAACGCGTTGATGCCCGCGACCGCGCCGATAAAAACAGTTGCGCCCAACATTACCAATACGGCGCGAAAGGCGCGGTCACTCGCTTGTTCTTGTTCCAACGTGAAAAGTGTCGTGCGCGCGGCGCGGCGCGCATCGAACAGCATTTTGATTCCAAACAAGACGGCAACAACGCCCGCGATGTACAGGAAAATCGCATACGTATTTAACAGTTCAAGAAACGCGGTCATGAGGGATAAAAATCAGTGGCTTTCTAAAGCAGAGTCAGGTTGCGCGTGGGATTTCGGCGCGTAACGCCGCGCATTGTAAAGCGATTTGCATTTCGAGACAAATACGTGACCGAAGAACGAAATACGTCCGCAAACAACGGACAGCCGCTGTCAACACGCGCGTCAGTCATCCAACATGCCGTAACGGCGCAGCGCCGCATCGAGAATTGTATTAATCAGTTCCGCATAGCCGATGCCTGCGGCGTTTGCTTCAATCACAATATCGCTCAGTCCTTCCGTCAACCCGGCGAGCGGATTGATTTCAATCACCATCGGCAAATTGTCTGACGCGCGAATGCGGTAATCGACGCGCGCGAAATCATAACATTCCAGCGCGCGAAACGTCGCCACCGTCCAGCGTCCGATTTGCGAGGTGAGTTTCGCGGAAAGCGGCGCGGGACACACGTATTTTGGTCCCCACGGATTGTCGTGTTTGATTTCCGAGCCGTAAATCGGCGCGGTTTCCTGGAGCGGCGAAAAATCAATTTCGAGCGGTGGCAGCACGCGCACCCCCGAATAATAATATTCACGTACGGGCGCGCGTTTTTCGCTCAGCCCGTTTCCGTTTCCCGACGCGTGTTCGGTGCCTGCAAGCGCTGTTTGTGCTTGCAGGGCGCGCTCCGCTTCCATCCGTTTTTTCTGTTTAATCCACGCGCCGCGCGGCATCAGGTTTCCCAAAATGCCCGTCGTGATTT
Organism: uncultured Chloroflexota bacterium; assembly: GCA_937870825.1. Lineage (GTDB taxonomy): Bacteria > Chloroflexota > Anaerolineae > UBA4142 > SHND01 > SHND01. Next base: position 19,078 of record CALMZO010000262.1, read on the forward strand.
CGCGTCCTTCGATATATTCTTCGACGAGAACGGGCTGCTTGTACGCGCGTAACAAGTAGCGCACTTGTTCGCGCAATTCGCGCGGGGTGCGGCAGATAGATTTTGCCATGATGCCGATGCCCGAACCTTCGAGTGAGGGTTTGGCAAACAGGGGAAAATTCAAACGCGCGTCGGTGGGTTCGTCACCGGTAACAAAGACTTGGAACGCGGGCGTGGGAATACCATAAAATTGCAGCACACGTTTCGTCATCGCCTTGTCGAGTGCGATGGAGAGGGACATCACGCCCGAACCGGTGTACGGAATCCGCAGCATGTCGAGAATCGCGGGGACTTGTGCCTCGCGCGATTTTCCGTAATGCCCTTCGCACGTGTTGAAACAAATGTCGGGTTTGTGCTTGAGCAAATGGTCAATGAGCCTGTGGTCGCCTTCCATCGGAATGACCTCATGCCCACCGTCGCGCAGCGCGCGTTCGTAACCCGCTACACTTTTTTCTGAATCAAGTTCATTCCACCGGTCCCAGGGCGTCTCGTCGTCGGTGGTTTCCTGCGGCGCATTGGCAAACATCGAATACAACAATGCCACTTTGAACTTTTTCATGCGCTCTCACCCTTTTCTCGCGCAGACTCTGGTTGCCGCGCTAAAATGTTTGTAGGGGCGAATTGTGAGTTCGCCCCTACAATGGTCAACGTCTCCGCCCCAATTCACCGGCAAATAAACGGTCGAGCAGGTCTTCCTGTGTCGTCGAAGTGACCGCCACCACTTCATCCCCTGCCAACAATTTGGTCGTCCCTTTGGGAATCAACGCCTGTCCTTCACGAATGACCAACGCGATCAGAAATTGGTCAGGCAAATTTAACTCGCTCATGGGGACTCCGATAACCGGAGAATCGTCGGGAACTTGTTTTTCGATAAACGACGCGCCGACATCCCGCAGCGTCAGCAAATGAATTAACGAATGCGCGGGAATTTCGCGTTCGATTTGTGCGACGAGCGCGTCCACATAGGAAACCGTTGAATCAATGCCGAGTACGGAAAAGATGTGTTCGTTCTTGGGATTGTTGATGCGCGCGATGCTGCGCTTGACGCCGAATTTCTTTTTTGCCATTTGGCAAACGATGAGATTGTCTTCGTCGTCGCCCGTTGCCGCAACCACAATGTCGGCGCGGTTCATGCCCGCTTCGAGCATCGGTCCCGCGTCGGAGCCATCGCCTTGAATCGCCACACCGCCCAAGTCGTTGATAATCGTTTCAACTTTTTTCGGGTTCTTTTCAATGACGACGACTTCGTGTCCCGCACTCAACAGATGTTTCGTTAAGTAATATCCGACCTTGCCGCCGCCTACGATAATAATGTACATTTTGGAATTGCGAATTGCGGATTTCGGATTGTGAGTTTTTTCTTTCGCAATTCACAATCCGAAATTTCAAATTCCTACGCTCCCACCATTTCGCGAATTTTTTCGGCGCCCATGACGGTCGAACACACCGTGTCCAATCCCAACAGACGGTACGTATCCTCACGAATGGGGTCGTACATGCGCGCGACGACGTGCGGGACTTTGAAAACGTGCCGCGCGATTTGTCCTGCCATCGCGTTGGTATTGTCACCATTGGTCACGGCAATGAAGGCATCTGCTTTTTCGATGCCCGCTTTTTTCAAAACATCCTCGTCAATGCCCGTGCCAAGCACCATCTGTCCCCCGTAATCCGCGCCCAAGCGCGCGAATGCATCGCGATTGCGGTCAATCACGGTAACTTGATGTCCTGCTGCATCTAACGTTTGTGCGAGGTAAATACCTACGCGTCCAACCCCGAGAATAATTATTTTCATTCGTCCTGCCGGTTCCTTGATTTCCCAAGTCCCTTTCGGTCCGACGAAAACGCGGCAAGGTGAACAAAGCAGACCGAGGAAACAAGGGAACGTGTTCGACGCGCGATTATAGCATTATTGAAATCGCGCGACAATGAAATTGAAATTACGCAACCTTAAAAAACGCGCGCGTTCACAAATTTTAACGTCCGTTCAATACGGGCTGCCCCTGCGGCAATGGTTCGCGCGCGAGAATGACACGACAGCCCGCGTGTTCCAATACATACTGGGCGCGCGCTTCGACAGCGTACTCGCCGAATTTTTCCATGTACGGCACGCCCATCACAATCAACTGCGCGTCCCGTTCGACGGCTTCGTTGACAATCGCGGCTCCCGCTTCGCGCGCTTGAAGCAAATCGGTCTGCACACGGCAGCCAATTTTGTCGGCGAACCGCTGTACTTTATCCAGCACCGCTTCGCCATGTTCTATCTCTTGCGTCATTTCGGCGTCGATCGGCAGATTGCGCCGCACTTCAATCACATACAACAGCAAAATTTCTGACTTGTCCCTTTTACTCAAGGCGCACGCCAAGACAATACTCTCGTGGTCGGTGGATGCGCCTTCCACCGGAACGAGAATTCGTTTTACTTTATTCTCCATGTTCCTTGATTTTTCGCTCGCGTGCTCCGCTGAGGTCAGCGCGCGAGCGGCTTTGCTCCATTTCCTTTTCAGTGTTCGAGAACATACGGTACGTTCACGACCGCCACATTCGGCTGCGGCTTGAGGGCGCGGTTTAATTGCGCGGCAGTGCCGTTGTGCAACAGCGCTTGCCACCAATGCCTGGTCAAAAACTCGGGGACGACCACCGTGACAAACGCGTCCGGGTCTTGTTGATGCAGCGCGTCAATGTAATTCAACAACGGCTCGACCAACGCCCGATACGGCGACTCCAACACAATCAATTTCACATTCGGGTCATACGCGCGCAATTCGTCCGCAAGCCCTCGTGCCGCGTCGGCATCTTCGGTCACATGCAGGGCATAGACATTTTGCTCCAACCCGCGCGCAAACGCCAACGCGCGTTCTGAGGCGCGATTCAAACCCGCCAACGGCACAATCACAATTTGGCGGAGTGCAGGCGATGGTGCGATGTGTTTTAAAATTTGCAATTGCTCATTGACTTTTTGGTAATGACGATGAATCAACAAAAAGATTCCGACGAGAAACGGAATCATCACAATCGTCAACCACGCGCCGCTAAAAAATTTCGTCGTCGCCGCAATGAGCAATACGATTCCCGTCAACACCGCGCCAAAACCATTGACAAGCATATTCCGTTGCCAGCCCGGCGGGCTGTGCCTGCGCCAGTACATGACCATGCCGACCTGCGAAAGTGTGAACGCGAGAAAAACGCCGACCGCGTACAAGGGAATCAACGCGTGCGTGTCACCATGGAACGCCACAATCAGCGCGCCGGCAATTCCACCCAACACGATAATGCCGTACGTGAACGCGAGCCGACTCCCACGATAACGAAATTGACGCGGCAAAAATTCATCTTGCGCGAGAATCCACGCGAGACGCGGAAACCCGTTGAACGCGGTGTTTGCTGCCAACACCAAAATCGTCATGGTCGCAAACTGAACCAAGTAGTACAAAAAACCTGTGCCGAAAACCGCGCGCCCCAAGATGGAAAGGACGGTTTCGCCTTTCACAGGGACAATTTCATAGGCAGTCGTCAAAAACGAAATTCCCAAAAAGAACGTCGAAAGGATTGCCGCCATCACGACGAGCGTTTGCGCCGCGTTCTTGCTCTCGGGCCGTTTGAACGCGGGAACACCATTCGCAATCGCTTCAATGCCGCTTGCCGCCACACTGCCCGAAGAAAACGCGCGCGCCAAAAGCCACAACGAAAGAATTTCACCCCCCCACGCGGGTTGCGGCGGCGTCTCAACCGGCGGCAATTGGGCAAACCAGCGAAACATACCCACGCCAATCAAACCCGCCAAACTCGCGATAAAAACATACGTGGGAATCGCAAATATGTTGCCCGATTCGCGGATACCGCGCAGATTGCCAATCACCATCACCGCGATAAAGCCAAGTGCAATCGGCACCGCGTAGGGATGCAGCACTTCAAACGCGGATGTGAGCGCCGCCGTGCCAGCCGCAACCGAAACGGCAACCGTCAAAACATAATCAAGCGTCAACGCCGCCGCCGCAATCAGACCCGGCAGCAATCCCAAATTTTCGCGCGAAACAATGTACGACCCACCGCCATTCGGGAATGCAAATACCGTTTGACGATACGAAAACGCGACGACACTGAGAAGCAGCGCAATCATCAACGAGATGGGGACAGCGTAGCCCAATCCGCCCACCGCCGTTGCTGCGGCAAGCACAATCAAAATCTCTTCCGTCGCATACGCGACAGACGACATTGCATCCGACGCAAAAATTGCCAACCCTTTGACTTTGGTCAAACGCTCGGACGATTCCGCTTGATTGGGCAAGTGTTCGCCAATCAAAACGCGTTTCATCCTGCGATACGCGCGCTCGAGCGGCGTCCGCGCTTGGGTGGCTTGTTCCGTTGCACGCAAGACATTCGGTGCAACCTTTTTGAACAAGTGCCCGTGCGGACGCACCACGCGCACGTACGTATCGCCCGCGCGCACACCGACGCGTTTTTCTTGGCGCGTCAAATCCAAATTCAATTCTTTGGCTTCGTTGCCGTTCGCGCCGTTGGTTGAATGACTTCCATTCAGTGAATCTTCAGCGCGCTTCTGCTTGGCGGCAGAACCGGATTTTTCCTCTTGCAAGATCACTCCGATACGCATAAAAAAGAACGCCTCACACCGGGCGTTTTACGGTTTGAATTGCGCAATCGCAATTCAACCATCTTGGCGCTCGCGACGCAGCGATGCAGCATACACGCCCTGACGCGTGTGGCGTTCCCAACGAGTCATTGTCCAACCCGCCGGACAAAAACAAAGTACACACAGATTCGGCAAGCGATTCATCAACTCCAAACCTGCGCGGGTTTTGTTTTCAATAACTCGAAAAACCATCTGTTGATAGATTGAATTGGCAGAACCAATTCGGAGACCGCATTCTATGCCGCGCAGAAGGGCTTGTCAATCCTCCAAAAGGTACGGCACCAACACCACGGCAACATTCGGATGCGTTTCGAATACGGCGCGCAGCCGCTGCGCGGTGCGCCCGTGCAGCACTCGCTCCCACCAACGCGCGGGAATAAACTCGGGCAGAATGATAGTGACAAATGCTTCGGGGTTTTGCGTGTGCAGCGCCTCGACGTATGCACTCATCGGACGCACGAATTGACGATACGGTGAATCCAGCATCACAAGGTCAATATCCGGCGCATATTTTTCCATCTTTTCCTTTGTACGCTGCGCGCGTTCGCTATCCGTGTTGATATGCAGAGCAATGATTTGGGAAGACATCGAACGCGCGAACGCCAGCGCGCGTAACGAGGCATAATTCACCGTATCAATCGGCACCAGCACAAATTGTTTAATCGTCGGTTCCGGCAATTGGTCCGGCAGAATCCGAAGTTGGTCGGCGACACGTGTATAGTGACGATGAATCACCGAAAACATTCCCACCAGCACCGGAATCAAAATCAGCACCACCCAAGCGCCGTGCGTGAATTTTGTGACCGCCGCAATTGTCAAGATAACGGCGGTTGCAATTGCGCCAATGCCATTGATGATACCGTTGCGTTTCCATCCTGCCGTTTTGAGTTTGCGCCAATGCAATACCATGCCGGTCTGGGAAAGCGTAAATGCCAAAAAAACACCAACCGCGTACAATGGAATCAACGCATGTGTATCACCGCGAAAAGCAAAAATCAATAACGCGGCAATTCCGCCCAAGGCGGTGATGCCAACACTGAACGCGAGGCGGTCCCCGCGAAATGAAAAGTGATGCGGCAGGAAATTGTCGCGTGCGAGAATAGATGCCAAGCGCGGGAAATCGGCGAAGGCAGTATTTGCGGCAATGACCAAGATGCCCATCGTCGCAAACTGAAAAATATAGTACAAGATATTTTCGCCGTACACCGCGCGTCCCAATTGCGAAATCACCGTTTCTTCCAACGTTGGGTTCGCGCGAAACATTACGGCGAGAATCGAAATGCAGACAAAGAACGTGCCGAGAATCGCCGCCATCACCGTCAGCGTCGTCGCCGCATTTTTACTTTCGGGTGGCTTGAACGCGGGAACGCCATTCGAGATTGCCTCGACGCCGCTCATTGCCACTGCTCCCGCCGAGAACGCCGTGAGAATCAGCCATGCATCGAGGGGTTGACGCGCGGGAATCTCGACCACTTGGGTAGGAATTCCGATACCGAATGCCACGCGCGCAAAACCAATCACAATCGCTCCGCCCAACATGACAATAAACAAATAGGTCGGCAGTGCAAAAATTGAACCGGATTCGCGGATGCCGCGCAGGTTCAAGAGCGTCATCACCGCGACAAAGCCAACTGCAATTTCTACAGAATAATCGAGGAGGAACGGGAATGCGGAAGTGATAGCGTCCGTGCCTGCGGAAATGGATACCGCAACGGTCAAGATATAATCAATCAACAATGCCGCACCTGCAACCAAGCCCGGAAAGGTGCCGACATTTTCGCGACTCACGATATACGAGCCGCCGCCATTCGGATATGCGAGTACGGTTTGCCGGTACGAAAACGCGACAATCGAAAGCAGGACGGCGATAGCAAACGAAATCTCAATGGAGAGATTGAGTGCTTGACTCCCCGCCAATGCGAGGACGAGCAAAATTTCCCCTGTTGCATAAGCAACCGAAGAAATCGCGTCGGACGAAAATACCGCGAGTGCCTTGACTTTGGTCAAGCGTTCATGAATTTCGTGCGCGCTCTCGATAGGACGCCCGATGAGGATGCCTTTGAGTTTTCGATAGAGGCGCTGGAACGCCGAAGGCGATTGGGATGCCTCCTCCGTCGCGACGAAATGTCCCGGACCCACGCGCTTGAAAAGGCGGCGGTGTGATTCACGTCGTCGCACAAATACATCGCCGGGGCGCGTGCCCTTGACAAAATCCGTCGTCGTCAATTGCGGATTGATTTTTACTTTGCCCGAATCTTTGCGCGGCGCGCGCGCAACCGCATCGCTAATTGGCGGTTCTGCCAACTCCGATGCGTCACCATTTGCTGAAACCGGCGAAATGCCTGCTTCGCCTTCGGCGGCACTGTCTTGCTTGCGCGTGGGTCTGAATGTGTTCATACAAAACTGTCTCACAAAAAAAGCCCGCAGCGAGCCAATCTCACCGGGGCACTGTGCGCCTTTCCTGCCTTGTCATCCTTGACTGGGCAAAAATTCTACGTCCGATGGATTGCTTTGTCAATAAATATTTACGTCCGATTTTCTTGCATCCTTTTTCGGATTGCCACGTCTCTATCTCTTGGTACCAGCTCTATACTATGGAACGATTGAATCGTTGGAAACAGGATGATGTCTTCTCTTGACACAGAATCGCTCTGGCGCGAATTTCACGCCCAAATTTTCAAGTTCATTCGGCGGCGCGTGCGTGAGGATGCGCTCGCGGAAGACCTGACGCAACAAGTCTTTTTACGAATCCACACGCGCATCGAAACCCTCCGCGACGAAACAAAAATCGCTGCGTGGATTTTTCAAATTGCGCGCAACGTCATTGCCGACCACTATCGCGCGCAATCCGAGTCCGCGCCCCTGCACGACGAAATTCCCGAACCGGAAACCGACACGGATGATTTGGCGGAACAGCTCGCACCAAGCATCCGCAGTTTCGTGAACGCCCTCCCGCCCAATTATCGTGACGCCTTTCTCTTGACAGAGGTGCAGGGCATCTCCCAAGTCGAACTCGCGCGCCAACTCGACATCTCTGTCTCTGGCGCAAAATCGCGCGTCCAACGCGCCCGCGCGCAGCTGCGTCAAATGCTGCTCGATTGCTGTCACTTTGAATTTGACCGCCTCGGGGGCCTCGTGGACTATTCCCCGCGCGCCAGTTCCTGCAAATGCAGTGATTGCAAACACTAACTTGCGTCCTTTTCAATCTTTTTCCGTCTCTATCTGCGAAACCAAATTTCCGGCGAGGAGAAAAAAATTATGCCACTCATAGATGTTGCAGAAATTCCCATTCGCGACCAAGTGCGCGAACATTACGCCGAACACGCGCGCAGCTTATCAAAAGGCAACGCGGCGAGCTGCTGCGGCAGCAATTCCAGCTGTTGCACTACAGAGCAAACCATCCCCACTCACGCTCTCACAACACTGCGCGACAACAAAGCGATTCCAAACGAAATCGTACAAATGTCGCTCGGCTGCGGCACGCCGCTCGAACTTGCGGAATTGCAAGCGGGCGAGACCGTTTTGGATTTGGGCAGCGGCGGCGGACTCGATTGTTTTTTTGCCGCGCGTCTCGTCGGCGAAACGGGACACGTCATCGGCGTTGACATGACGCCCGACATGCTCAAACTCGCGAATGAAAACAAAGTCAAAGTTGGATTGCAAAATGTGGAATTCCGTCACGGCTATCTCGAAGCATTGCCCGTTGACGATGCCAGTGTGGACGTCATCATCTCCAACTGCGTCATCAATCTCTCGGCGGACAAAGATGCCGTGTTCCGCGAAGCATATCGCGTCTTGAAACCAACTGGACGCGTGGCATTCAGCGATATTGTCGCGCGGCAAGCACTACCGCAAGGATTACAGCAAGATATGGAAGCGTGGAGCGCATGCGTCTCGGGCGCCATCCCGCGCGATGACTATTCGGCAAAGATGGAACGCGCCGGTTTCAAAAACATCGCCGTCGTTGGCGAACCTCAACCTGATGACTTGATCTACAGCGCAAAATTTCAGGCAACCAAATAGAAATTCGAGAGTAGAGATTCAAAACGCCAAAAATGACCTACGCATCTCTCATCTCCAATCCCTGATTCCCATGTCCAGTCTCGCCTATTTCAACCAAGTCGCCACCCAGTGGGACGAATTACGCACGCAATTTTTTTCAGATAACGTGCGCGAAAAAGCGATGGACGCCGCGCGCGTCGAATCGGGCAACCTCGCCGCAGACATTGGTGCGGGCAGCGGGTTCATCACCGAAGGACTGCTCGCGCGCGGCGTGCGCGTCATTGCGATTGACCAGTCGCAAGACATGCTCGATGTCATGTCCTCCAAATTTGCGGTTACAAAATTTGCAGGTGCAGCAAACGTCGAATATCGCGTTGGCGATGCGGACGCGCTTCCGCTTGGTGACGAAACATGCGATTATGTTTTCGCCAACATGTACTTGCATCACACCGAAATCCCGGCCCACGCGATTTCGGAAATGGCGCGCATCCTCAAACGCGGCGGCGTCCTCGTCATCACCGACGCGGACGAACACAACTTTGAATTTTTACGCGTCGAGCATCATGACCGTTGGCTCGGCTTTCAACGCGCAGAGATTCAAAAATGGTTTGCGGACGCGGGCTTGCGCGAAATCGAGGTGCGCGACGCGGAAGAAAAATGCAGCTCGACAGCGGTGAATGGGAATGACCGGGCGAATGTCAATATCTTTTTGGCGCGTGGAGTGAAATAACAAAACCTCGCAGGTCTTAAAGACCTGCGAGGTTTCTTTTCACATCCGCGCGAGCAATTCCGCTTTTTTCTTTTGAAACTCCTCTTCGGTAATCAACCCCTCTTTACGCATCGCGGAGAGTGACGCAATCAGCGCGGGAATCTCGGCGGGCTGTGGCGCGGGCAGCGTCGAGTTTGCGGGAATTTCGTTGAACCCCAATTTTTCCTTTTCGTTCAACATCGCCGTCTTGAACCGAATCGGGTCGCTGATACGCTGAAAGAGATTGGAACCCAACTCGCTCGCGGTGAGAATTTCGACATCTCCATAATTGAGCAAACGCCCCACCACCGATTGCGTCAAGCGCACATCGTTCACTTTTTCGAGCGACGAGTCAATTACATTTTTGTTGATGGTACCTTCCACTTGAATCACACGCCGGTTCGTGACGATGTATTCGCGGTTCGACCAATCAATGAACCGGATGACGAATCGTCCAAGCGGAATGAGAAACAGGAGTGCGGCGAGCCAGCCAAAGGGCGCCAGTGCGGGAATTCCCCACATGACGAGAATGATTCCAATCACCACAAGCGCCATCACGGAATCGAGCAGCGCCTCGCGCAGCAGCACCACCCAACTCTGGCGCGCAATCAAAACAATCTCTTCATTTTGTCCGAGCAGTTGTTCGACGTAATTCATGATTCTTTTCTCTCCGGTAGAGTGTGGGATAGACCATCGGTCAGCGCGGGACGCGGGCGATACACTTGCGTCGTCGTCAAGTGCGCGTGTCCCAACATGCGCTGAACTTCTTGGAGCGTTGAACCGTCCGCCAAACGATGCGCGGCAAACGAATGCCGCAGCGAATGCGGCGTGACCGCCGTGGTGATGCCCGCCTGTTTCACATACTGCTTGAGAATAAGCCACACCCCCTGCCGCGTCAGTTGTTCCCCGCGCGGATTCACATACAAAGGTCCTTGTTCCGCGTTCGCGCCATAACTAGGGCGCCCGCGCACAACATAGTCGCGCAAGGCAAGCAGCGCGCTCGGCGTCAACGGCACCACGCGTTCGCGCGCGCCATTTCCGATTTTCAACCGCGCGTTCTCAAAATCCACATCGCGCACATCAAGCGTCACCAATTCCGTCACACGAATGCCCGTCGCGTACATCACTTCCAACATCGCCCGGTCGCGTAGTCCTTTCGCGTTCGGTTCGGTGGGCGCATGCAAGAGCGCGGTCACTTGCTCTTGACTCAACGCGCGCGGCGGTTGTTTGTTGACGCGCGGCGCATCCAAATCGAGCGTCGGATTCGACGCCATCACGCGCATTTCGGTCAAGTAAAAATAAAACGATTTCAGAGCGGCGATTTTGCGCGCAACGCTCGCCGCCGAATACCCGCGCGCTTTCAAATCGAGCAAGTACGCTTGAAGCAGCAGCGAGTCGACGCGCGCCCACGAACTCGTGTACGGGCGCGTCGTCATTACGAACTGATGGAATTGCAACAAATCATTGCGATATGCCATCAGCGTATTGCCCGCATAATGTTTCTGCGTGGCAAGATACTCGATGAACTGCTCGATGAACTGTTCCACAAAAGAATTTCGGAATGGAAATCGCGAATTGCGAAATGAAGAACAACAAATTCGCAATCCGCAATTCCAAATCACAAATTCACACGCTCTCCAACGCCTGGTCTAAATCCGCCATCAAATCGTACACATGCTCGACGCCTGCGGACAGCCGCACAAGTCCCGCGTCCACTGCGAGTGGCGAATTGGCGACGGACATGTGTGTCATCGCGGCAGGAACTTCAATCAACGATTCAACACCGCCCAACGATTCCGCGAGAATGAATAATTTCGTCGCGCACGCGATTTTCTCTGCCGCGCTTTTTCCGCCTTGCGCAATAAACGAAATCATTCCGCCGTACAGAGGCGCGCCGCGCGGCGAAACCATTTGCAGACGCGCCAACGCGTGCTGCGGGTGCGATACCAGACCCGGATAGATTACGCGTTTCACTTGGGGATGGCGCTCGAGCCATTGCGCGAGCCGCAGCGCGTTTTCCGAGTGGCGTTCCATCCGCAGTGCGAGCGTTTTTAACCCGCGCAGCACAAGCCAACAGTCAAAGGGACTCGGCACCGCGCCCGCCGCGTTTTGTAAAAATTTCAAGCGTTCGTACAACGGCGCGTCACTCGTCACAATCGCGCCGCCCACCACATCGCTGTGGCCGCCGAGATATTTGGTCGTCGAGTGCATCACCAAATCCGCGCCGAGTTCGAGCGGTCTCTGCAAGTACGGCGTCGCAAAAGTATTGTCCACCCCGACGAGAATATGTTTTTCATGCGCGAGCGCGCTGATTTCGGCAATGTCAATAATTTTCAACAACGGATTCGTCGGCGTTTCGAGCCACAACAAACGCGTGTTCGGACGAATCGCCGCGCGCGTTGCGGCTGCATTCGTCATGTCCACGAACGTAAATTCCATGCCGAACTCGGTGAACACGCGTTGAAACAATCTGTACGTGCCGCCGTACACATCGTCCGCAACAACAATGTGGTCACCCTTTTTAAAAAAAAGCAGCAGCGTGCTAATCGCTGCCATGCCCGACGCGAACGCGAGTCCAAAGCGTCCGCTTTCGAGCGACGCGAGACATTCTTGCAATGCCGTGCGCGTCGGATTGTCCGTGCGTGAATAATCGTACCCGCGATGTTCGCCCACCGCACTCTGCGCGTATGTGGACGTTTGATAAATCGGAGTAATCACCGCGCCCGTTGCAGCATCAGGTTCTTGCCCGACGTGAATGGCGCGGGTTTCAAATTGAATCGAATCGGAAGGTGAGGAAAGATTCATAGGGCTTGGAATTATAGGCGTGGCACTTGAAATTTGTCAAAGCCCTTACACGCCCTCAAGAAAAATTTTCTTGGTCATTCTTGGGAATCGTTGTATCATTGCTCGCAGACGTTGCGCTGAATCTTTTCGACGCAGCGCATCAACCCCATTTGAAATGATGACGCGCAACACTGTGTTCGCCAACATCATCTGCAATACCCTCGAATCTCTCACGCGCATCGCCGGCGATGCAACCCCCCTGTCGTTTGGATATACCCGTTGCAAGGTTCGCGCGTGGTTGCCGATGAGCTTGCGAAGGATTGTTGCGACGCATCATGTCAGAGACATCTTGGAGGAGATGTGAAAAAAATTTTGTTGCTCACGATCGTACTCGTCGCCGCGTTGACCGTCGTCGCGTGTGCGCCAAGCGCGCCCGCGCAGCCGACGATTGATGCCGCCGCCGCGACCGTTGCCGCCGGTGCGAATCAAGCCGCTACGGCTGCCGCAGGCGCCGCGAACCAAGCCGCGACAGCCGCCGCAGGCGCGGCGACCCAAGTTTCCGGCGCCGCCACAAGCATTGCCACTGCCGCTTCGGGTGCGGCGACAGCAGTTGCCACCGCCGTCGCAAAACCGACCAACACACCGCCGCCGCCAAAATGTGACAAACTCGACGGTATGCCCGCTGTCAAAGCAGGCGACCTTGGGTCTCCCGAAAAACCAATTGTCATCGCGCTCGTGCCATCCGGCGATGTTCCCACCATCACCAAAGCGGGGACCGAAATCGCCGACTGCTTGAGCAAACTCACCGGTCTCACCTACAACATCGAAGTCGGCACAAACTTTGCCGCCTCGATTGAAGCGATGGGCGCGGGCAAAGCGCCGTTTGGTTTCCTCAACACATTCTCGGCAATTCTCGCCAAAGAAAAATATGGCGTGACGCCGCTGCTCGTTTCGCTCCGCAATTACAAAGGCAAACCCGAAAACTTTTATCAAGGGCAATTCATCGCGAACAAAGCGTCAGGCGTCAAGACGATTGCGGACTTGAAAGGCAAGACCTTCTGCTTTGTGGACCCGAACTCGACCTCCGGTTATATCATTCCGCGCATCGTTCTCGCCGCGAACGGCATTAACCCCGACAAAGATTTGAAAGCGACCCAAAACGCGGGTTCGCATGACAATGTTGCGATTGCCGTGTACAAGGGCGACTGCGACGCGGGTTCTACCTTTGTGGACGTTCGCACCGATTCCAACCCCATCAAAACCAATTATCCCGACATGGTGGAAAAGGTAGACGTGTTCTATATCACCGACAACATCCCGAACGACGGTCTCCAAGTCGCCAAAGGTGTTGACCCAAAGATTACGGATGCGACCGTGAACGGCTTGCTCTTCATTTCCGGTGACCCGGGCGGCAAAGCGCTCTTGCGCCGCTTGTACAGCTATCTCGGTCTCGTCAAAGTGGAACCGACCTTTTACGATGACTTTGAAGCGCTGCTCAAAAAAGCAGGCGTTGACCCATCGAGTCTCGTACAATAAAATTGCAGCAGGCAGAGACAATGACCGTCTCTGCCTGCTTTTTCATTCTGCATTCCCCCTCGCGAAAATACAAAATATGCTGCGCGTTGAACATCTGACCAAAGTTTTTCCGAACGGTACGGTGGCGTTAAAAGATGTAACGTTCCAAGTGGAGGACGGTGAATTTCTTGCCGTCATCGGTTTGAGCGGTTCGGGCAAATCCACCTTGTTGCGCTGCATCAATCGTTTGATTGAACCGACCAGCGGCAAAATAATCTGGAACGGTACGGACGTTACGGCGCTATCGCAAAATGAGATGCGACATGTCCGCCGTCAAATCGGTTTCATCTTTCAACAATTCAATCTCGTCAAACGTTCCAGCGTCATTACAAACGTACTCACCGGACGACTCGGTTACGTGAACACCGCGCAGTCATTGGCAAATCTTTTTTCGCGCGCGGACAATCAACGCGCATTAAACAATCTCGAACGACTCGGCTTGCGCGAAAAAGCGTACGTGCGCGCCGATTCGTTAAGCGGCGGACAGCAACAGCGTGTGGCGATTGCGCGCGCGTTGATGCAAGAACCGAAAATGATTCTTGCCGATGAACCCGTCGCTTCCCTCGACCCCGTTCTCTCGCACACGATTCTCAAATATCTCGAACAACTGAACAAAGAGGACGGCCTCACTGTCTTGTGCAGTCTGCATTTTCTCGACCTCGTGCATCGTTACGCCACGCGCGCGATTGCACTCAAAGATGGCCAAGTCGTGTTTCAAGGACTCCCACAAGAAATAGACGACGCGCAATTCAAAGCGATTTATGGACAAGAGGCACAGCGCGTAAGTATCATTTGAAATTGCGAAATGGAAATTGTGAATTTGGATTCCGCAATTCGCAATCCGAAATTTCAAATCATTCATGGCTGACCGAGCCGTTCCCTCCCTCACGACAACAACCAAAAATAAACTTCTGTCCGCGCTCCTCTCGCTCATCCTTCCCGGCGCGGGACAATTGTATCTCGGCGCGCGCAGTATCGCCCTCGCGATTTTTGCCATGACCGCGACGTTGGCATTTTTGATTTGGTTCACGCTCGATAATTTTCGCGTGGGTGCAATCGAAATCAACGGCGTCGAAACGAGCTGGCTGTGGAGTTTGTTTCTCGCGTTCTGGTTGTGGAATGTGTGGGACGCGTATCAACGCGCGCGCGGCGCGAGCACAACGCGTTTCTTTTCCTTCGGCATTCCCATTCTCATCATTTACATCATCGCGTTCCAAGTCACGGACGCGAACTTTCCGCGCCTCGTCACGCGGTTCAATGATGTGCGACTCATTTTCGACGCGTTGCGCCATCCCGATTTGTTGACGCGCGATACCGAAACGCAAGAAGGCGCGACGACGATTTGGATTCCGTGCAGCAATCCTCCGCAGACGACATCCCCGGGAGGGAATTCGGGTCTCCCCGTCGGCATTGACAAAATTTGCGGCACGGTTGGAGACCCGATTGTGATTGCGGGACAGGGCTTTCTCCCGAACATGACGGGCAATTTGTATTGGCAAGAGTACGGCGGCACGAACGAAGTGCAGGTGCGTTCGCAAGGCGCGCCCGTTCTCGTGACAACGGATGCGGAGGGAAAATTTGTCGGCGCGTTGAACATTCCCGCGTTCGCGGGACGCGATGGCCTCGACCCGAACGCGCCAACCGTTCAGGGCATTCAAGCGCGTTTTGTCCAAGAAGTCGGTCCCCTCAAACCGAGTGAAAATTTTGGCGTTTTGATTGGCAGGATTGAGCCGGAACCGCCGCCGGCGTGGACGATTTCGCTCGGCTTGATGTGGGCGGAGGCGCGCATTCCTTGGTTTGTTCCCGGCGGAATTTTTGTCACTATCGCGCTCGGACTTTTGGCGACGCTGATTTCGATTGTCATCGCCGCGCCGATTTCATTTTTTGGCGCGCGCAACATCATGTCGCGCGTGCGCGGCGGCACAGTAATTTATTATCTCGCGCGCGGCATTTTTAATGTGACGCGTTCGATTGACGTTCTGATTTGGGCGATTATTTTGGTTACGTGGACGGGGCTTGGCGTCGTCACGGGGTTGTTCGCGCTCACGATTCACTCTATCGCCGCGGTTGCGAAACTGTATTCCGAAGAAGTGGAACACATTGACCCGGGTCCTGTCGAAGCGACAACGGCGACGGGCGCGAACCTTTTGCAAACCATTCGCTTTGCGGTGATTCCCCAAATCATTCCGTCGTTTCTCGCGTACTCGCTGCTGCGTTGGGACATTAACATGCGTTCCGCGACAGTGGTGGGTCTCGTATCGGCGGCGGGCGTCGGCTTTTATATTTTTGAAGCGATTCGCAAAGGTGGTTATCGTGAATACGCCGCCGCGTTGTGGTGCATCGCGTTCGTGATTTTGATTGTGGATTTCGTCAGCGCGTATTGGCGCGACCAAATTTTGCGCGGCGAGACCAAAGTGCGCGCACCTTCGGCGATTGCAGAGCGTTCCGAATTGGCTAGAATTTTGGCGCGTCCGCCCAAGCAAGTCGCGCCTAGACAGGACGCAACGGAAATCGTACCCCAACCTTTTTACAAAACACGGCGCGGCATTTTTTACACGATTCTTTTCATTGCCGTTTTCGTCATCAGTTGGAATCTTGCGGATATTGATTTGGGGAAATTGTTTGAACCCGCGCCGACATTCTTTAGCGTCCTCGGCGACTTTATCACCATTGATACGAGTTACGCGGTGTGGGAACTCATTATCCGCAATTTGCTCGTCACGATTTTTCAAGCATTGCTCGCGACCACTGTCGGCGCGCTCATCGCGCTGCCGTTCGCGTTTCTCGCCGCGAAAAATATCACGGGACGCGCGCGCGCCACCGCGTGGATTTATTACGTCACGCGTTTTATCCTGAGTTTTCTGCGTTCGATTGAAGCGGTGTTGTATGTAGCGGTTTTTGTTTTTTGGGTTGGCATCGGCGCATTCGGGGGAATGTTGGCGCTTTCCGTGACAACGTTCGGGCTCATCGGAAAATTATTTAGCGAAGCCGTCGAGAACATTGACGAAGGACCTGTCGAAGCTGTGACGGCGACGGGCGCGAATCGGTTGCAATCCATCGCGTTTGCGATTGTGCCGCAAATCGTTCCGCCATTTATTTCGTACGCGATTTATCAATGGGACATCAACATTCGTCTCGCGACGATTATTGGACTCGCGGGCGGCGGCGGCATCGGGCAGCTCTTTTTCAATTACATGGGACAATTGCAATATCACAAAGCGGGCGCGGTGGTGCTGGCAATTGTGCTTGTCGTGACCGCGATGGATTTCGCGAGCGCGAAAATACGCCAACGCTTGGTGTGAGTCGTCCGCGTTCCATTTTAGCAAAACGGTGAGAATGCCGCGTGCTGCAACGCCATGTGCGTGTGGCGGCGCGGCTCATTTTTTTATGTTTGAATGGTTGGCGCAACAGAACGCGCTCACGCAAGCATTTCTCGCGACAATGTTTACGTGGTTCGTCACAGCGTTGGGCGCGGGGCTTGTTTTTATTTTTCGCGGATACAGTCGGCGCGTGCTGGACGCAATGATGGGCTTTGCCGCAGGCGTAATGATTGCTGCGAGTTTTTGGTCATTGCTCGCGCCCGCGATTCAGTTGGCGGAACAAAATGGTTCGGCAGGATGGCTGCCGCCGCTGATTGGCTTTTTGTTGGGGGGCGCGTTTCTGCTCGCGCTCGACCAATTGCTGCCGCATCTGCATGTTGGTCTCGCGCGCAGTCAAGCGGAAGGTATCAAAACATCGTGGCAGCGCAGCGTCCTTTTGGTGTTGGCAATCACATTGCACAACATTCCCGAAGGGCTTGCCATCGGCGTTGCGTTTGGCGCGGTTGGCGCGGGCATCCCCGGCGCAACTCTTGGTTCTGCCATCGCGCTCGCGCTCGGCATCGGGCTTCAAAATTTTCCCGAAGGCACCGCCGTGTCTGTGCCGCTGCATCGCGACGGCATGTCGCGCACGCGCGCGTTTTTGTACGGACAAGCGTCCGCGCTCGTGGAACCTCTCGCTGCCGTACTCGGCGCGTTTGCCGTAATCACAGTGACGGGGCTTTTGCCGTACGCGCTCGCGTTTGCGGCGGGCGCAATGATTTTCGTCGTCGTCGAGGAATTGATTCCCGAATCGCAGTTGGGAAAAAACACCGACATTGCGACGACGTTCACGCTGCTCGGCTTTGCGGTGATGATGACGCTCGATGTCGCGCTCGGGTAATCACTCACGTTACGCATGTCATTTCGAGAGTAATGAGAAATCTCGGTTTTGCAGCGCGCGGAGTTTCGAAACGCGGCGTTTCGATGGCATTCCCCGCAACGGCGCAAGCCGTCACACAGACAAGTATGACGGCTGCGACGGGAACAGAACATTTGCGGAACATGTTTTACTTGCGCGTACGGAGCCAAAAGAGGAATCCGCCAACCGAGCCGAGCAAACCAACCACGCCGAGCGCGAGCAGTGGCATCGCGGGGAGCATCGTTTCAAAAGTTGTTGTCCCGGATTTTGCCGCAACCGCTTCCGCGAGCAGCGCTTCAGCTTGTGCGGAATTCGCTACGTCCAGTTCCGGCATGGTTTGCCATTCGGGCGCAAGCCCCGAAGCGACTGCCCATTCCCATTTTCCCGCGCGCGAAAAATTTAAGGTTGCGGTAAAGTGACCGCGTTCGTCCATCTCGGCGCGCGCGACAAACGTTTCGCCGGTGTAATGAATACCGCGCACGCGCACATTGTCGTACACCCATGGAGTTATGCCGTGCGCCCGAATCGTCATACCGATTTTCACCGGCTCATTCACGACGAGATTCACCGGCATCGCGTCGAGCGTGACAACCGCCCAGCCGCCCGCGCCGGCAACCGAAGCGACGGCGACGAACCAGAGCGCGGTGAATGTGATTACAAGCATTCCACGTTTCATTTTGATACTCCTCTCGTGATTTTTAAACCCATTCTCTCTACAACACTCGTGCATGATTGGTTCCGCAGCATCTGACAGGATTGGCCAACCATTGCCAAAAGTCAGAACTGTACGCGTTCGTCGCGCCCCCGGAAACAAACGCGCCACTGCCATCCAACTGCCTTTCGGTGATTTTGACTATGGGTTGCGGCTCTGTAGTCCCAACTGCGCGTTCGATGATGTGAGCGGCAGAGCATTGACGGAATGGTCTGCATTCGCAAGTAACAATTCTGTCGCGTCCGCATTGAACGCCAGCGCGAAAATCGGCAGCGTGTTGCGTTTGAATTCTTGGGCGCGCTCCGCCGCGACATCGTATTGCCACAGCGTTCCGCCACTGCTGAAATAAACATGTTTCGCATCCGGCGCAACAACACTCGCGCGCATTGGCGCATCCGATTTTTTCGCAAACGGCGTGAATGAAACCACGCGCGGTTCGCCGATATTGCTCACGTCCGCCATTGCAATAGCCCGACATCACTTCGTCAATGTTGCGTTTGTCCACCAATACACCTTCGTTCAATTGCCCCAACGCGACATCAAACAATCGCACTTGATAGTGGTCCGGTTTCGAGGCAGGCAAATGTTCAATCAGGTACAGTTTGCTGCCTGCCGTATTCAACGCGTCCACGTCGAAATTGCCGTTGAGCGAAAGGGTGCGCGTGGTTTTGCGCGTCGCCGCATCCACAAGCGCGACGGTTGTTTTCCACGCGTTGTTTTTTGTGTACGCGGCTCGTTCCGTTTCCGTCGCAATGCGTTTTAACGCGAGCCATTTGCCCGTTGCTGAAACCGCGCCCAATTCCCAATCGCCTTCGAGCGCAAACGACGCGCGAATGGAACCTTTCGTAACGTCGAACGAATGCAGCGCGGTTGCGCCGCTCGCGCGAAATGCTGACCAATACGCGCTGCCGTCCGCCGAACGCAAACCTTTTGGCAAAATGAAACGCGGCGCGTTTGTCGCTGTGTCAAAGCCAAGCGTCTCGCGCGTCTCGCCGATGTTTTGAGCCAGCCACACGTTTTGGGTGAACGGATTCGCGTATGCGTTCGAGCGCGCAAGCGTTACAAACAGCAAGGTCAACATCAACAGCAGCGTACCCGAACCCGCGACGATATATTTTTTTTGCATGCTCTTCCTCCGCATTCGAATCTGCACTTGATACAACACCCGTGCGGAATCGGTTCCGCGTTATTTCCGGTTCGCGGTTAGAAACGCGACGAGCGCGTCAATCTCGGTTTTTTTGAGTTCGAGGTTCGGCATTTCTGTATTCGGTTTGACCGCGCGAGGGTCTTTGAGCCACGTTTCCAAATACTCGGCGTTGAGTTTGGTGTTGGTGAGATTCGGCACATTGTCAAATTGAAAATCCATCGCGCGATATGCAGCTACATTGTCGTGCCGATGACAAACGACACAACCTTTCGCGACAAACCACGCGCGTCCGCGCGCGATAATTTCTCGAGAACTTGTTTGCGACGCGGGTTGAATTTGCGCGGGCGCTGTGTTGGGCGACGCTGCCGCTTGCAATGATGTAACAATCACAAATCTGCTGATGAGCATTCCCACAACCATCAACGCGGGAAAGAGAAAATTGAAAATTCGGTTCATGGTCTGTACTCCTGTAAAGATTCCGCAAAACGCGCAGCCTCATTTAGCGACAATTTTGTTTCGAGACGATAAATCACACCGTCGTCTTCGGCGCCTGTCTCCCACACCAACGTATTTGCATCCACCGTGCGCCGTGTTTGATAAATGGGTTCGCCGCGCGCATCCAACATCACTACCACGTGCGGCGCGCCGCTGAACCACAAGGCGCGTTCGCCGTTGACCTGGGCTTCGCCGAGGAGCGTGTGTTCGTTCAATTCTTTGCCCAGCATTTTTCCATAGATCCAGCGTTGTGCCTGATACAAAGTAAAACGCGGATTCTGCGCGTCCCCAAACATCATCACCACCTGTTCTCCATTGTCGAAAACATTCTGGTAATACACGCGGCTCGGCAGTTCATCTGGCGGCACAAGCAACTTGAAACGCGCGCGTTGCTGCGCGTCGTGCAGTATTGTTTCACAGCACAACGTAAATGGTTGAATCGTCTGCGTCGCGGTCGGGCGCGGTGTCGCAGTGACAAGCAGAGTTTGCGTCCCCTCACTCCCGGCGGGCGAGGGGTGGACACGCGTCGCGCTCCCCTCTCCTTGTAGGAGAGGGGTTGGGGGTGAGGTCGGCGTCGCGTAAAAAATTCGCAGACCGCGCAAACCCAAAAATTGCGCGACGGCATCGCGTGTAGCGGGAATCGTCAACAACAGCGCGAGCGCGAGAATGAGCGCGGCGGCAAGCGGGACCAGAATCCGAGCCCGGTTGCGCGTTGGCACAAACGCGCGCGGCGAAACCTCGCGCGTCAATTCGTTACGCACGCGCGCGGCAATCGGCGGCGTCGCCGGATATTCCATCCCGCGTCCCGCGCGCACCAACGCATTTTCCAACCGTTCAAACTCGTTCGTCATTCGTCATGCATCTTTCGTCAAACCAACTCGACCAAATCGGGAAACTCGCGCGCAATTATTTCGCGCAACTTTGCGAGTGTACGATGCAAGCGCGATTTCACGGTGCCTTGTGGAATCTTGAGCGTTTGCGCCACTTCCGTCTCGGGCAATTCCAAAAAGTAGCGCAGGGTAATGAGCGTTTGCTCGTCGGGTTTCAATCGCTTCACCGCGCGCATCAATTTTTCATTTTGCTCGCGCGTTTCAAGATTCGTTTGCGCGTCGTTTGGTTCGCGGTTTTCATTCTCGCTTTGAATAAATCGCTCGTTCATGTTCGCGCGCCTCTTACCTGCCTGAATTCGATTCAGCGCCTGATTCGTCACAATGCGCATCAGCCACGGACGAAACGGTTCGCCCGCGCGGAATGTATGCAGCGCGCGGTACGCGCGCACGAACGCGTCCTGTGCTGCATCCGCCGCTTCGTGTTCGTCGCGCGTGATGAGGTACGCCGCGCGAAACGCGAGCCGTTCATAGGCGCGTACAAGCGCGTCGTATGCCCCGACATCTCCGCGTTGGGCGCGGCGAATCCAATCCTGTTCCCGTTCCGTCTGTTCCATTTGCAAATGGTCGAGTGCAAATCACTCGAACATAAACAATACAACCGACACGCAAACAAAGTTCCATCCCAAAAAAAATGCGCGAGTTTGGCACTCGCGCAGCGCAGACCCGGACCACCTATTCCGGTTCCGACGCACACAACACCCGGATGTTTTGCGCCATCACCGGCTGGATTTCAAAATGTGTTTCCAAAAATTTCAAAATCGCCAGCGCCGATTCCGCGCTGTGTTCATATCCTTGTACAAAGGATTCAAGTTGCTGCGCGGTCTGCGGAAAACGCGTTTCGAAACCGCGTTCGAGAACAAACTCATCCTGCTCTGCGCGTGTCGGCGTTTCGATAAAACGCGCGAGCTCCAAAACACGGTCCACCGCGTACTGCTGAATAAAGCGCGCCGCCGACAGTTTCTCCCCGCGCCGGAAACGATTCATACCCACGTACAAATTCGTCAGCGCCTCGCCAATCAACCACTCTTGCGGCGGCGCGCCTCTCGATAGCGTGGGCACGCTCGGAGCCAACAAGGCATCTGCCACGTCCGGTCGTTTCCAAACAACCCGCCCGGCGGCGAACGGAATGGCTTCCAATTCGGGCAGCTCAAATACGGCAAATTCGCCAAAGATGCCATCCTCGAACAAAATTTTGTAGCCGTCACGCGTATTGCGAAACCGGTACGGGATGGAACAGACGCGTTCGAGCCAGTCCAAATTTTCAATGTATTGCGTCTTGTAGCCGTTTTGCACAAGCGCAAAGAAATCCAGGTCCGAATACGCGTCGAGTCGTTCCGTTTCCACGCCGGCGGAGCCGAGCGCGAGAAGGGCGAGCGCATGAGATGATTCCGCCAAAGAGTGTCCGATGGCGTCAAGCCGCGCCAACAATGCTTCAGGAGTGGGCATGGGTGTATCCTTTGTCAAGAAGGTATGGCAAACCATCGCCATTGTAACGGATTCAGAATTGCGTGTAAAAAAGTTTTTGATTAAAATTTCCAGACAAAACTATTTCAGTGGACGGTACCTATGGACACGCAAACCACGACTCCAACCACACATACCTTCAAAGCCGAAGTCAAACAGCTCTTGTACATTCTCGCGCACTCGCTGTACAAAGAACGCGACATCTTTTTGCGCGAACTCATTTCGAACGCGTCGGACGCATTGACGCGAATGCACTTTGAAATGCTGACGAATCGCGATGTGCTTGACCCCGACGCGGAATTGGCAATCCACCTCGAAACGCCGGAAGCAAAAGGCGACGAGCCGAAAAAATTGGTTATCAAAGATTCGGGCATCGGCATGACACGCGCGGAGATGGAAACCAATCTCGGCACGATCGCGCAATCCGGCGCGCGCGAATTTTTGGCGCGCCTCGGCGCGGGGCAAATTGACCCGAGCGACATGATTGGACAGTTCGGCGTCGGATTTTATTCCGTGTTCATGGTGGCGGACAGCGTGCGTGTTGTCTCGCGCAGCTATCACACAGAGGGCGCAGCATGGGCGTGGACTTCGGACGGCGGCGAAAATTTTTCGATTGAACCGGCAGACAAAACGGACCGCGGCACCGAAATTCACATCACGTTGAAAAAGGACGCGGAAGAATTCGCACAGGCGTGGAAATTGCGCCAGGTCATCAAGAAACATTCCGATTTTGTGCGTTTTCCAATTTATGTGGGAACAGAACGCGCGAACCAACAAACGTCGCTGTGGCGCAAGAACGCGTCCGAAGTTACGCCGGACGATTACAAACATTTTTATCAACAACTCACGCTCGATTTTGAGGAACCGCTCGCGACCATTCATTTTTCATCCGACGCGCCGGTGAATGTGCGCGCACTGTTGTTTATTCCCGCGCATCGCGAAAAAAATATCCTCGCCGCGCGCAAAGAGCCGGGGCTGCTCTTGTATTCGCACAATGTTTTAATTCAAGAATACGCGACGGACTTGTTGCCCAAGTGGTTGTCTTTTGTTGACGGCGTAGTGGATTCCGAAGACCTGCCGTTAAATGTTTCGCGCGAAACGGTGCAAAACAATCGCGTGATGAGACAATTGGCAGAGACGATTCGTAAACGCGTGCTGCGCGAACTGAAAAACATGTCCGAGAACGTTCCGTCAAAAACCGACGGGGAGAAGTACGAAAAATTTTGGAACGAGTACGGGCGCGCGTTCCGCGAAGCGATTGCGACCGACATGGAGGCAAAAGACCAGGTGTTGCCACTGTTCCGTTACGCGTCGTCCAAATCGGATGGCAAATTGATTTCGCTCGACGATTACATCAAGGCGATGCAGGAGGGACAAACGGAAATTTACTATGTGTTGGGCGACGATTTGAAATCCGTCGCGCAGAGTCCGCATCTCGACCCTTTTCGCGCGCGCGATTTGCAGGTGCTGTATTGGGTTGACCCGCTCGACGCGTTGATTGCGCCGATGATGAATGAATATCAGGGGAAAAAATTTCGCAACATTGACGACGCAGAATTGGAGTTGCCCGAAGAAAAAGAGGAGGAGAAGCAAGAGGAAGAACCAACCACGCCCGAATATGATTTCAATGTGTTGCTCGGACGCTTTACGTCGGTGTTGGGAGAACGCGTACTCGACGTGCGCGCGTCCAAAGTATTAAAGGACAGTCCGATTCGTCTCGTCTCACCAAAGGATGACCATGACCGCGAACGTCAACGCTTGAGCCGCTATTTTGATAAAGAGTATCAAGTGCCGAAAAAAATTCTGGAGGTGAATCGCAATCACCCGCTCATCGCGAATCTCGCGCACACGTTACATGACCATCCCGATTCCGAACTCGCCAAACTCACGATCGAGCAGTTGTACGACAGCGCGCTTGTGCAAGAAGGACTGCATCCGAATCCCGCCGAGATGCTCCCGCGCATTCAAAAGTTGATGGCGCTTGCCGTAGAAAAAGGCGATTGACGCGCGCCGCAAATTTTGATAAAGTTTCTGCGGCAGGACAATTTCATCAAGGAGCAATTTATCATGTCAGACCAACGTGTTGTGGGCACCGTCAAGTGGTTCAATTCGTCAAAAGGTTACGGGTTCATCGCCCACGAAGGCCGTGAAGATGTGTTCGTCCACTTTTCGGCAATTCAAGGTGAGGGCTATCGCAATCTTGAAGAAGGACAAAAAGTCGAATTCACTTTGGAGAAAGGCGACAAGGGCTGGCAAGCCGCGAATGTCAAAAAAGTCTAGATATGTCGAATGTGCGGAACAAAAAAGGCTTTGCAGGGCAAAGCCTTTTTTTGTTCCTGTCGCCTTGACAGTACTCAACCCGCACCAAAGGCATACGTCAGCAGCACATTGCCATTGCGAAACGTCCGCGCGTTCACCAGTTCAAGATGGAGCGGTCCCGGAACGTCTTGAAACAGTGGTGTGCCTCTACCCAAGAGGACGGGATTCACCATCACGCGAAATTCGTCAATCATGCCGTGGGCAAGCAGCGAAGCGGAGAGATTCGCGCTGCCAAAAATGAACAAGTCTTTACCCGCTTGTTGCTTGAGGGTCGCGAGTTCTTGCACCGCATCCCCGCGCAACAAACGTGTATTTGCCCAATCTACACTCGAAAGCGAACGCGAGAAAACGATTTTCGGCGTCGTGTTCCTCAGATTGGCGACGACGGGGTCATTTTGCACCGCCTCCGGCGTGGGCCAATAGCTTGCCATGAGTTCGCAGGTCACGCGCCCAAATACAAGTGTGTCTACGGTGTAGAGTTGCGCGATCGCATATTCATTGAATTCATCATCCACGTTGTGCCAATTGATATCATGGTTCGGACCCTCAAAGAATCCGTCCAGCGTCATCATGTTAAAGGAAACGAGTCGGCGCATTTTTTTCCCTCGCGCATTTATTTTTCGCGCGGCATCGGCGCGTCGAGAAATCGTTCAATCATCGGCACGAGCAACTCGGCGCGTTCCGCCACGCTCACATGCGAAGCGCCGGGTACGATCGCCAATTGCGAATCGGGCATTCCCGGTGGCATATCCCCAAAGACGCCGCCCCCGAGCAAACGAAACATTTCGACGGCATGTTCGGGACGCACGAGGTCTGAATCGCCGATGATGATGAGCGTCGGCGCAGCAATTGATTGAATTGTCCCGGCAGGAATATCCTTGACCGCTCTGTCCATGTCTGTCTTTTTTGCAAAGAACGCGTTGAAATGTTCGGGGTGCGGTGCGATGCGCATATATTCTTCGTGCCACGGCGAACCGTACATCATTTCCGGTGTCATCTCACCCAAACCCTCCATGAGGCCGGGATGAATTCCGTGCGCGGCAAACGCAGCCGACATCACAATCAATTTACGAACGAAGTTTGGATGCTGAATCGCCACGCGCAATGCAACAGCCGCGCCGTTGCTGTATCCAAATACGTCTGCCTGTGGAACGTTGAGATATTGCAAAAACGCGGCAACGTCATCCGCCAAAAATTCAAGTCGCAGCGGGCGGTCAATATCGGCGGTGTGTCCATGCGCTTGCAATTCCACGCCAATCACTTGACGCGTTTTCGCCAGCCCCGGCAGTAATTTTCCGAACGACGAACCAATGGCGGAAAACGCGCCGTGCAAAAGGACCAGCGGTGTGCCGCCGCTGCCGTGAATTTCGTAATACATGTTCAACCCATTCACCGGCGCGTAACCACTTTGAACAGAAATCGCTTGTTCGATCAATGAAATATCCTCCACACTATTTTGCAGCATCATACGCGCGTTTCAGCCACGCGTAAAGCTCCTTGTCCATCTGTTCTGCATCCGTGATGCGAACGCGAGGCGTTACCATCGGATTCCAACTGCCCGCGGTTTCAAAACGTTTCGTCGGCGCAACGCCTTTCAGTTTGATGCCGATGTCCAGCCGTTCACCAAGTCGGCTGCACAATCGCGAATTTTTTGCCGCCGCGCACCGCGTTGACGTACGCCATATTTGGCGACATTTCAACATCGTCTCCAAACTTGGCAACCTTTTGCGCGAACGCGTCGTATTGAAATTTTTGTTTGTCCTTGTTTGATTTGTCAGACATACCGCTTGCCCCTTACCGGCAGGTTGTGCGCGTGATGCGAATTCATCACGCGCACAATTTTGGACGGAACATTCTGCGTCATTGCGAATTATTTGCGCGCCGCCAACAGTTCATCCAGCCGCGCGTATCCTTCGTTGACGCCCCCTTCCATCCCCGACGCAAGCATGCCATCGCGGTCAGCAACGGATTGAAAAACGGATTGCCCGACGAGCCGCGTGCGATTGTTTGGCAATTCTTCCAATCGCAGCGTTTCAAGAATCACATGCCCCGGTTCGGGCATTCCCTCAAACTCGAATGTTTGGATGATGCGCTCTGCGGGCGTGACATCGTGAAAGACGCCGTGAAACGCGTACTCGTTGCCGTCTTTGTCTTTGCTGATATAGCGCCATCTGCCGCCGTTGCGCGGTTCAAACGTTCGCAAGTCCATTTCAAGTTCGCGTGGACCCATCCACTGCTTGAACAGATTTGCGTCGGTGTGCGCTTTGAAAACGAGTTCGCGCGGCGCATCGAATTCGCGCGTGATGAAAAGCTCCTGCTTGCCCGGTTCGGCGACGATTTGCGTTGGTTTGTTATGGGTTGACATTTTTCTGCTCCTCTTGAAGTTTTTCCAGAATTTGGTCGAGCCGTTCATAGCGCTCGCTCCACAATCGTTCAAACGGCGTCACCCAATCGTAAATGGGTTTCAACGCTTGCGCGTTCACTCGATACAGGCGCTGCCGCCCTGCCCGCCGCTCGCTCACCAAGCCAACTTGCTTTAACACCGCGAGGTGTTTGGAAACCATCGGCTGCGTCCAGCCAAGTTGTTCCACCAAATCATTCACCGCCAATTCGCTCGTTCCCAGGACCTCGAGCAATTGGCGACGTTTGGGTTCGGCGACAGCGTTGAACGGGTCGAACGTTGTGGGTGCGCGTGCCATGACGGTATTATATTCCGATATGGGAATATGTCAAGAGGCAAAAAAATCCACGTCGCCGTTCCAATCGGCGACGTGGACATCATAAAGCGGCGCGTGCATCCGGTTTTCACAAAAATTATTTCGCATAATGTAACGCAACGATCCCCGAATTAAATGTTTTTGACCCGACAAGTTTTACTGTGAGGTTCTTGCCCAATTCGAACAAGCGGGGACCTTTTCCCGCAATGATTGGGTGAACGACAAAGCAATATTCATCAATGAGGTTCCATTGTGCAACTTGTGATGCGATGTTCAGTCCACCAATGGAGATATGTTTCCCCGGCTGTTGTTTTAACTTGATGATCTCTTCTCGAAGATTGGAGTGGAGGAGCGTCGTGTTGTTCCACTCAACGCTCTTTAACGTCGTGGAAAACACAATCTTTGGAATGGAATCGAATGTACGTGCAAACTCGTTGGTCACTTGCGTTTCCGATTGATTCACTGCGACATCGTGCCAGTACGGATACATCAGGTGATACGTGTTACGTCCGAAAATTTCAACGCTTGATTCACGCAAGAGCCCGGTAAAGTACGCGTGCAATTCGTCGTTGACGAGCATCCCTTCATGCCCACAGTAACCGTCTATCGAGATGTTGATCGCAAAAACAACTTTGCTCATTTGTGGTTCTGACATGATTTCAAGCCTCGCGAATCCACGCTCATTTTTTTTTGTTCAGCTCACCTTCGCCCCATCCAACCGACACCACACATACAACCCCTCGCACACTTTAGAATGCAAATTTTTCGCGTCTTTGAAACCCGGACCATCGCATCTTTCGTCTTTATGTCCGCCCAGGCAAGTCCATGCTTTGTCAGCGCGCTTTTTCTTTACAAGAACTGACTTGCCAACTTGTAGACGTGTTGAACGTTTTTGTCGGAAAGATTCCATTGCGCGAGTTCTGTGCTCACCAGGTCTTTGTGTTTTCGACTAATATCGCGTAACGCGTTACCAACGGATTTTCGCACATACTCACTTTTATCATTCCTCAGATTGCTCAGCAATTGGATGGCTAGTTCCGGATGTTCACGAAAATATGGACGGGATGTCCAAATTCTCAACCCTTCAGTGACGGCTCGACGCAGATTTGGAGATTCATTGGCAAGCCAATCCTGTATGGTAGGCAGCGCCCGTTCATAGCCGATGCGAGAACAATACATGTCAAATGCTTGGGCAAGAATTTCTTGGACGCGCCAATCTTTATCTTGGCTGACTTGGTTTTTCAGCAAGGCAAGACTTGCTGCCGATTCGCTTGATAAATGCCCCAGAATGAATACCGCCAACATTCGCGCCTGATGCACATCGGAGGCGAGTAGTTTTTTTGACAAACCAAGACTCTCTTGAACAGAGTGCTGACTCGCTACAACCTGATTTGAGGTTGCCCGAATATCTGCAAATCCGTGTTCCGTTTTTCGGACTCTTTGGACAAGTTTAGCGATGGGTTCCATAACAAAGCTTCATCATGCTGCACGTTTGCAGTCTAATCGCAGACACCAAATGACGCCTATACTCCCGCCGCTTCACTCGGCGCGTCCATTACAATCGGCATCTCTATCCCCGTCTCACGCCCCTGTTCCTCGGGGCTCACTTTGCGTCGAAAGACAATTTCCGCGCCTTGCACGTCCACAACCACCACATCGCCCGCGTGAAATTCTTGCGCGAGTAATTTTCGCGAACATTATTTCGCCATAACTCATTCTTTTTCCCAATCGCTTTTGCTGATTTCAAGGTCACGCAAAATCTTTCGCAGCGTGCCTTCGGCAATGTCTTTGTTGCCGTGATGCGGGATAGTTGTGTATCGCTTTTTCACGGGATGCCACCAGATTTCGTGCGAACCTTTTGCCTCGCGGCGAAATTCGCAGCCCATATTCTTGAGTCGTCGTGTCACCTCTCGAAAATTCATGCTGCAACCAAAATCTCGTTATGCAAATGAATATGCGATGTAACTTTTTGCAACTCGCGCGGTAGAGGAATTCCGTCTTGCTCCATCAACTCGATAATGTTGCGTGCAACATCTTCTACATTTTCTAATGCTTCGGCGATGGTCGCACCTTCCGCGTGACATCCCTGCAAAATGGGACAGACCGCGAGAAAGCCGCCTTCCACTAGAGATTCAACCTCAATCGGTAATTTGTATTTCATAAGTTCTCCTCACCCAAGCGCAGCCCCTTCACTCGGCGCGTCCATCACAATCGGCATCTCTATCCCCGTCTCTGTCCCTTGTTCCTCGGGGCTCACTTTGCGTCGAAAGACAATTTCCGCGCCTTGCACGTCCACAACCACCACATCGCCCGCGTGAAATTCTTGCGCGAGTAATTTTCTCGACAGCGGTGATTCGACGCGACGCTGCAATGTTCGGCGAAGCGGACGCGCGCCAAACTGCGGGTCAAAGCCGATGTGCGCGAGATATTCGCGCGCGGCCTCCGTCAATTCAATCGTGATGTTTTGTTCGCGCAACCGTTCCGCGATTTCTTGCATTTGCAAATTTACAATCGCTTGAATTTGTTCGCGCGTGAGCGACGAAAACAAAATTACTTCGTCAATCCGATTCAAAAATTCGGGACGAAACGCGCGTTTCAAATCTTCTTCTACATCCGCCCAATCTTTGTCCACGCCCGCGTTCCGTTCGCGGCCGCTCGTCGCAAATCCGAGCGCGCCGCCTTTTGCCGCGTACGCGGTGCCGATGTTCGACGTCATGATAATGACCGTGTTGCGAAAATCTACCGCGTGTCCCTGCCCATCGGTGAGGCGTCCATCTTCGAGAACTTGCAACAGCGTATTCCAAATTTCGGGGTGCGCTTTCTCCACTTCGTCAAACAAAATCACTTGATACGGTCGGCGACGCACAACTTCGGTGAGTTGTCCACCTTCTTCGTAACCGACATAACCGGGCGGCGCGCCAATCAAACGCGAAACGGTGTGACGCTCGCGGTATTCGCTCATGTCCACGCGATACAGCGCGTCCGCATCGTCAAACAAAAATTCCGCGAGCGCGCGCGCCAGCGATGTTTTGCCGACGCCCGTTGGTCCCAAAAATAAAAAGGAACCAATCGGACGTTTCGCATCGGCAATGCCGGAACGCGAGCGGCGCACCGCATCACTAATCGCGTGAATCGCGTCGTCTTGTCCCACGATGCGCTCGTGCAGCGCATCTTCCATTCGCAACAACTTGTCCGCTTCGGTTTGGAGCATCTTGCTGACGGGAATGCCCGTCCAATTGCTAATCACCTGCGCGATGTCTTCCCGTTCGACAGTTTCATCCAGCCCCTGTTCTTTTTGCCACACGTCGCGCGCTTCAGAAAATTCTTCTTCGAGTTTCACACGTTCGGCGCGCGCCTCTGCCGCTTTTTCGTAATGCCGCGCGCTCCACGCGTTTTCTTCGTCCGTTTGCAATTGACGAATCGCCGCGCGCATCTGTTTCAAATTCGGCGGCATCGAAAAAATCGCGACGCGCAATTTCGCGGACGCTTCGTCCATCAAGTCAATCGCCTTGTCCGGCAGAAAACGGTCGGCGACGTAGCGATGCGAAAGTTTCGCGGCGGCGTCGAGCGCGGTGTCGTCAATTTTTACTTGATGGTGCGCTTCGTAACGGGCGCGCAAACCTTTTAACATTTCGAGCGTATCGTCCACACTCGGCTCATCCACAAACACGGGCGAGAAGCGGCGTTCCAACGCGGGGTCTTTTTCAATGTGCGCGCGATATTCGTCGAGCGTCGTCGCGCCGACGCATTGCAATTCGCCGCGCGCCAATGCGGGCTTCATCATGTTCGACGCGTCAATCGCGCCCATCGCCGCGCCCGCGCCGACGACGGTGTGCAGTTCGTCAATGAACAAAATAATTTCGCCCTTGCTGTTTTGAATTTCTTCGAGCGCGGCTTTTAATCTCTCTTCAAATTCACCGCGAAAACGCGAACCCGCCACCATCGCGCCCAAATCGAGTTGCACCACTTTTTTCGTGAGCAGCGGTTCGGGAACATCGCCCGCGACAATTTTTTCCGCGAGTCCTTCCACAATCGCCGTTTTGCCGACGCCCGGTTCGCCGATGAGAACGGGATTGTTTTTTGTGCGGCGCGAAAGAATTTGAATGAGCCGCAAAATTTCACTGTCGCGTCCAATCACGGGGTCGAGTTTGTTGTCGCGCGCAAGCAGTGTTAAATCGCGCGAATAGCGTTCCAACATACGATAGCGATTTTCCGCTGTCGGGTCGGTGACGCGTTGTCCGCCGCGCACATCGGTCAAAATGTTTTGAATGCGGTCTTTGCTCACGCCAAATTCTGCGAGGATTCGGCCCGCCATGCCGTCGCGTTCGTTCGCCAGCGCGAGCAAAAGATGTTCCGTCGAAACGTAATCGTCCTTCAAACGCGACGCCTCTTCATTCGCGTTGTCAACGATGCGTTTCACGCGCGGCGTCACATACACTTGCGCCTGTCCGCCGCCGTACGGATAGTACGTTTTCGGAGTGGATTGGAGATATTCGTCGGTGCGATTGCGAATCGCGTCGGGTTCAATTCTCAAACGTTCGAGAATCGCCTGCACCGCGCCGCCCGTTTGTTCGACGAGCGCGAGCAGCAAATGTTCCGCGTCGAGTTGAGAATGACGATAACGCTGCAAAATTTCGTGAGCGCGCGCAAACGCGTCTTGCGCGCGTTCCGTAAAGCGGTCAAAGCGCATCATTGCGCGCCTCCTCGTTGAAACGCGTTGGAACAATATGTGTAATTTGGAGCGGAACGTACGGTGAATCGGTCAAAGCGCATCATGGCTGGTAGTCCTTGAAGAATTGCGAATCGGTGTGAGCAGTTGAATTATATTCCATCTGCGCGCGGGGTCAATCAGATTTAGGTCACGGGATTGGTACAAGTCGCGCGATTGTCATTTCGAGTAATTCGCTGCTTACAGCGCGCGAGAAAGCTCAATACGCGCCGCATGAGATATCTCATTGTTTCGCACAGCGAACGGCTTCGCCAATCAGTCGAAATGACAATCCGTTCAGATTAGTCAAGCCCCCAAAAAATATAATTGGCATTCCATAAGGATGGATGCTATACTCTTGCCAGACCCGTTTAGCGGGTCGGCTTGCCCCGCATACGCTCGGTGCTTTACGCATCGAACCAAGATCAGTGTTCCCCGCCGTTAGATCCATCAACATCGGTCGCCTGTCTGCTGTGGCTCGCGCACCGCGTCGAAACAAATCGGCTGACGCGGCTTGACCAATTCATCTGCTCTCAACCCATAGGAGAAAGTATATGTTTCACGTTTCGCTCGTGCGTCCTCTCGCGCGCCTTGGCGCCATCCTTGCACTGTGCAGCGCGTTTGTCCTCTTGATCGGTTCTTTGGCGTTTCCCTCTGCCAACGCGGCAAACCTATTGCCGGTCAATCAGATTTTGAATGCCGACGGCACGCTCGATCTCGCGGCGGCGCCGAACGGCGCATTTGACCTGCGCGGCTGGAATGTCACACTCGATGCGCTGCGCGGTCCGATTCTTGCGCCCGCGCGCAGCGGCAATGCGCGACCTGCATATGCTGTTGGCGATTGGTCCGCCCTCGGCTCGAACGGCGCCGACGACGGCGCGCTGACTAGTATTGTCTATGCGCTCGCGGTGAGCGGCACGGATGTGTACGTGGGGGGAATCTTTACCGACGTCAACAACAACGGGACGGTGCTGCCCGAAGCCGATTACGTCGCCAAATGGGATGGAACAAATTGGTCCGCGCTCGGCTCGAACGGCGCCGGCAACGGCGCGCTGAATAGTATCGTCTATGCGCTGGCAGTGAGCGGGACGAATTTGTATGTCGGGGGATTCTTTGAGAATGTGAACAACAACGGGACGGTATTGGGCGAAGCCGATTTCATCGCCAAGTGGGACGGGACGAATTGGTCCGCACTCGGCTCCGACGGCGCAGGCAACGGCTCGCTGAATAATGGTGTCCATGCGCTGGCAGTGAGCGCCACGGATTTGTATGTCGGGGGACAGTTTCAGAATGTAAACAACAACGGGACTGTGCTGGGCGCTGCGGATCGCATCGCCAAGTGGAATGGGACGAATTGGTCCGCGCTCGGCTCGAACGGCGCAGGCAACGGCGCGCTGAATAACATTGTCCTTGCGTTGGCGGTGAGCGGCACGGATGTGTACGTGGGGGGAAACTTTATCAATGTCAACAACAACGGGACGGTGCTGCCCGAAGCCGATTATATCGCCAAGTGGGACGGGACGAACTGGTCCGCGCTCGGCTCGAACGGCGCAGGCAATGGCTCGCTGGGCAATACTGTCAATGCGCTGGCAGTGATCGGCACGGATGTATATGTCGGGGGACAGTTTCAGAATGTCAACAACAACGGGACGGTGTTGGGCGAAGCCGATTTCATCGCCAAGTGGGACGGGACGAATTGGTCCGCGCTCGGCTCCGACGGCGCCGGCAACGGCTCGCTGAATAGTCTTGTCTTTGCGCTGGCGGTGAGCGGCACGGATTTATATGTTGGGGGATGGTTTGGCAACGTCAACAATAACGGGACTGTGCTGGGCGCTGCGGATCGCATCGCCAAGTGGAATGGGACGAATTGGTCGGCGCTCGGCTCGAACGGCGCCGGCAACGGCTCGCTGAATACCGATGTCTATGCGCTGGCGGTCAGCAGCACGCATTTGTATGTAGGGGGAGAGTTTACCGACGTGAACAACAACGGCACCGTGCTGTCTGCCGCGGATTACGTCGCCCGCTTCGAAATCGCTTCCACCACCGCCTCGGACCTCGCCGCATTTCACGCCCGCGTCAACACACAACAGGTCGTCTTGCTGAAATGGGCAACCTTGGACGAATCACAAATCGCCGGTTTCAACGTCTATCGCCGCGTCGGCAAAAAGGAGTGGAGACAAATCAACGCACAA
>CALMZO010000263.1 GCA_937870825.1 uncultured Chloroflexota bacterium
ATGGTGGGTTGTTGTTTCCATTTCCTGCATTGGTGGACGTTGACGGCGTTGTTTTCGCGCCACTCCCATTTGAACTTGCATTCCCTAAAGCACCACCTGAGCCACCGATCCCGCCACCACCTCCGCCGGATGCCGCGCCACCTGCGGCTGTTCCACCAAGCGCCACTCCCGCGCCTGCGCCGCTCATCAATAGCGCGCCCGCAACAACCATTTGTCCAACCGCTTGCACCGCGCGCATGGTTTGATTCGCTACAGCAATGACTGCGCCGAAAACGGTTTTGACCAATGTGAAATTGATGGTGATTAGGATGCTCAAGAGTCCGAATACACCAATGAACGCGGCAACGGCTTGAAGCGGCGGCGCACTCGAGGCGTACTGCGCGACATTAAACGCGAGTTTTAGCAACAGCGCGTCAATCGGACCAAGCGCAAGCACGAGTAACAAACCGCGCGTCCACATCTGTGTTACAAATCGTAAAGGCGGAAGCACTCCTAAAATGATGGCAAGCGGACCGAGCGCAACGAGCAAATACATCAGCACCAAACGCGCGATGATGGCAAACGTCAACGCGATGAAAATTGTGATCGCGAGAATCAACAAAAAGATGATGAGAATAATTCCTGCAAGTGGAAAGGCAAGAAAAAGTCCGGGCAAAATCACCGTAAAGAAAACCATGAACGTGCCGGGAAAAAATTGCGGTCCTGCAAAGTTGTAAAGAACGTAACTCGTAATTGCGTTGGAGAGATTGTTGGCAAGGTCCATCCACCACAAACTCGTCGCCGAAAGCAACACCGCCGCGAACCAAGTGCCGAGCGCGGTTTTCAAATCACCCAAGCCCCACGTCGCCGCAGCGACTGCATCCTTCGCCGCGATTGCTGCGACGACGGCGAGCGTGAGGGGCCAAAACGCAATCGCAATCGAATACATGAATTGCCACGCATCCCGCATCAAATCCCAACCGGGCAGCGCAGCATTTCCATCGCTCAAGATTCCGGGATTTTGAAGCCAAAGCGACAGAACACTTTCAAACAAATTTTGAAGCGGACCCATCGCCGCGCGCAAAATTTCTTGCATCGCGGTCTGCAACGCCTCAACCAAACTGGCAAATGGAAAATTGATGAGCTGCGTGATATTCTGAAAAATATTTCCTCCGCCATCATCCGGTGGAGGTGGCGGCGTCGGGTCTTGAAGTGGCGGACGCGCCAAGACGGTCTGCATTGATTCTGTGGGTTCAACGCCGTTGGCAAAGGCAGAACTGAAAATCGCCATTCCCAAAATCATCGCGAAAACGATTGCGAGAACCAACCCGCTCATTTGCTTTAAACTTGTCATTGCACGCGATCCTTTCGTTCTCAACACTCGACGCTGCTATTTGGGCAGATTGATGTCGCCGCCGGTGAATCCCGTCATGCTGTCAATAATGCTGTTTGCGATAATGATGGTTAGGACTGCGCCAATAAAACACACGACGATTCCACCAATCCGCATCCACGTACCCGACAATCCACCCGGACGCCCTGCGACGGATTCAATCATTCCCGTCAGAAAACCTGTTGCAATGCCAACGGCAAGAATGAGCGCCGCGACAGCAATGAGGAATGTGATAAATCCTTTGGCAAGGGTCTTGAGCGCATCCACGACGCCGCCTTGATTGCCTTGCGCCGCCGCAGTCATTGGTGAAAGCAATGTTGCAATGACCAGCAACGCGAGCAGAAAGAACGTCATCCATCTCGCTGTTTGCGGAATAATGCTAGAGTTTGATTTGCATCTCATAGAAACCTCCGTCCTGTGTGCCATACATATCAAGCAAAAAAACCTGCAATCCAACTGCTGATAGGTCCTGCCATGACGGCAACAATCAGACAAGCCATCACCACACCAATCTTGTTCCATACAGCTGCCAAGCATGCGGGACTACCGAACGCATAACTCGCTTGCGTTTCCAAAAATCCGATAGGAATCGAGAGAACTACGATGAATCCGCAAAACGCGGTTGCCAATGAAACAATGCTGCGAACGATGCGTGAGACTTCATTCATCCCCGTACCACCGGGAATTGTGACCGGTTGGCTCGCGGGAAACTGGCTGAAGAAAAAATTCGAAATCGCAATGGTAAACACCGCGCCGATGAAACAGAGAATAACTCCTGCCACACGCGCCCACGTGTTCGACAGACTTCCCGGGCGTCCCAAAATGCTGTCCACCATTCCACCGATGAAACCAGTCGCAATTCCAATCGCCATCAGCAATGCAGAAATGGCAATGAGCAAATTCACCATGCCGAGCGCGAGATTTTCTAACCCGACAATGATTTTGTTCGGGTCCGAGCTTTGCGCGAAGGCGGGCGACGACGAAACGTGTGCAAACAGCACGGCGAATAACATCGCGGTGAGATACAACAAAGCGCGTTGATTTGATTTTTTTCGTCGCATTCGGAAATGTTTCATAGTTCACCGAACACGCGCGGGATTGACTGTGATTTCAATTTCGCGTTCAAAAAACCGGTTGCCGCTGTAACCCGCGCTCAAGACATATTTTGTGTTTTCTTTTGGACACACTTTTTGCTCGCCTTGCACTGGCACATTTTTTTCATTCAGCGTGACAAAGTTCGCGTCGGGAACATCCCATTGCAACTGCGTGCACCCTCCCAAATTCAAAATCTTATGTTCGGCATCAAAACGAAAGTGTGACGGCGGCTGCGGTGTCTTGGATGGCAGAGGCGGCGCAACAATTATTTTCAAACTCAACACGGGTTCATCCATTTGAATGAGTGGTGCATAAACCCATCCAACTCGCTCCGGCGTAATTTGCAGCCACGTCGCTGTTTCATCGCGTCCGCGCACTTGAACCACTTCTGTTTCACTCAAGCGTCCAATGATGGCGTATTCAAACCCGGGTCCGAGTCGAATGTTTGCATTCACCAGTGCGATGCCTTCAATTTCACTTTGCAAAGCGAATGGCGTACGAACAGTATGTGTAGATGGTGCTGAGGTTGGCGTCCTGGTTGCAATTTGCGATTGCGCCACGTGTTGTCCACAATTCTTTGCGTCGGACCACACTTGCGCTGATTCGACACTGGGATTCCCCACAAGCCACTTCAACTCGGCGATTGTGTAACTTGCGCGGGTTTCTACGATGAACAAGCACGCTCCATTGGAGTGCGTGTTTTTTACAGAGAGCCGCACGTCTTCAATTTTGCTCCACACATTTCGCGCTACCTCATGCTCCACAATCGCCCGCGCTGTCTCTTTGTCATTCGGATTGAGTGCCAGATAACGCGCAGCGTGATATGTTGCGCGGTCAAGGTGATAACGCAACAACCCATAACGCGCGAGTTCGACGATACCAAAAATCAATCCCGATAACAGCAATGTGAGCAATGCCATCTCTATCGAAACTGCCCCGCGCTCATCGTGCGTTACCACACGCCAAGTTTTGAAAGAAATTTTGCGTTTCATCTCTTGTCTTGGTTTCACAAATGCCAATTCAGTCCGACAGGAGTCGCAAGAAAAAGATAGAGAATACCTGCGAACGAAAAAACGATTGCAAGCCGGTCACCGCGTCGGGACAATTCCACATCGCTCGGGCGTTGGGCAATCACTTGGCGTACGAATTCGTTTGTCGTCGTTTGTCCTATCATTATTTCAATCGCGCGAATGTGGATACGAGTAAATAGTTCTTTTACAAACATCCGATTCGTTGCGCTATGCAGGTGGCGATAAAGCACAATCGGCAGATGCGTTGCGATGATGACAATTTCCATCACGACAAAAAACTCGAAATGAGGAAACAGACCAAACAACCCCATCAATAATTTCACATCACCACCACCAACCACGTTTAACAAATAGATGATTGCGAGCGCGAACCAATAGAGCA
>CALMZO010000264.1 GCA_937870825.1 uncultured Chloroflexota bacterium
TTTGCGGCGATGCCGTGAATGGCGCACTGCCGCACG
Organism: uncultured Chloroflexota bacterium; assembly: GCA_937870825.1. Classification (GTDB taxonomy): domain Bacteria; phylum Chloroflexota; class Anaerolineae; order UBA4142; family SHND01; genus SHND01. The sequence continues at coordinate 37 of CALMZO010000264.1, forward strand.
CGACGATCCCGATGCCGAACAAGATGCAGCTAACGAACCACAGAATTTTCATAAAGCTTGCTCCTTCCAAAAACGTACGACAAATTTCAAATCTGTCGCACCAAAAAATCGAACTGACAACTTGCGCTATGCCGGGACTCGGACGAGGCGTTCCAATCTGCCCATACCCACTTCGGCAATCAACGCGAGCAGCGCAACTGAAATCGCGCCGACCAACAAAATGGAATTATCAAACAGCGCAAAACCGCGCGTGATGTAAATGCCCAAGCCCCCCCCCCCAATGAACGCGGCGAGGGTTGCACTGGCAATTACTTCAACCGTTGCCGTGCGGATGCCCGCGACAATCACGGGCAACGCGAGCGGGACCTCAATGCGCCACAAGACTTGACGATTCGTCATGCCCATTCCGTACGCGGCTTCTTTGACGGCGGCGGGAATCGAACGAAAGGCGGCGTCGGTGTTGATGAGAATCGGCGGCAATGCCAAAACGGTCAACGCGAGGGCAGAGGATGTGAACGACAAGCCAAAATAGGGAATCGCCAAAAATAAAATTGCGAGACTGGGCACCACGCGCAGCGCGTTCGCGGTATTGATGATGGTTAGCGCGGCGGCGCGCGAACGCGATGTGAGGACACCAAGCGGCACGCACAAGGCGATGCCCAAGCCCAACGCGACGGCGACAAACAAGAGATGTTGGCCCAACGCGCGCCCCAGTTCATCCCCGCGCGACAGGGCGTACGAGAAGGCGTCGAACAAAATCATCGAGAAAACCGTTCGCGATTGTACCTTGATTTTTTAGAAAGGTAAAGCATTGTCGTCTTGACAAACCCGCTTCGCGCGCTATAATTTAGCCGTGACTAAATTTAGTTGCGGCTAAATTTTTTGCCGGACGAATTTAGTTATGACTAAAGTAAAACTTTGGAGCCGCTAATGACCAGCGCGTCCGTACAAAATTACCTCAAAGCCATTTACCAATTGCAGGAAACCTGCGAGACGGTGACGACGACCGCGCTCGCGCAGCACCTCGACATTTCCGCCGCATCCGCGACCAACATGATTAAAAAACTCGCGCGGCTCAAACTCGTGCGACATTCGCCTTATCACGGCGTTGAGCTCACCACCGCCGGCGAAAAAATGGCTCTTGAAGTGCTGCGGCATCATCGGCTCATCGAACTGTTTCTCGCGGAGGCGTTGGGCGTGCCGTGGGAAGAGGTCCATGCGGAAGCGGAAAAAATCGAGCATGTGATTTCGGAAGATTTGGAAGACCGCATCGCCAATTTTCTCGGCGACCCGGAACGCGACCCGCACGGCGACCCGATTCCCACCAAAGCGGGGCATGTCGAACGCCCGCTGTATCAATCGCTCATGGACGTTGGCGCGGGACAGTCCGCCGTGATTTCGCGCGTGAGCGACCAGAATCCCGACCATCTCAAACACTTTTCCAAACTCGGTTTGATTCCCGACGCGACAGTGGATGTGCTGCATCGCGAGCCGTTTGAAGGTCCGCTGCGCGTCCGCGTAAATTCCGGCAACGAACACACGCTGGACGAAACACTGGCGCGCGCGATTTGGGTCAGCCCGCCGACGATTCAAAAAACAAAACTCAAAGTTAAAAAATAGACGTATGAAATTTTTACGGAGGAATGTATGACGCAAACCATGACGCGCAGAAAATTTTTTCAAATCGGCGGCGCAACCGCACTTGGTGTGGCAGGCACTGCCGCATTGGTGAACGCGTGCGCGCCCAATTCGCAAAACAGCGCGCCCGCGCCAACTCCGACGCATACGCAGCACATTACTCCGAACGGTGACGCGTTGTTCATGCCCGGTTTCGTCGGCGAGGTAGACCATGCCGCGAACGGTTTCAATCCGACGGACATTCTCACCGATTTCGATTACGGCAAAGTGAGTACGCTGCCGAATGGACAGACCTTGCGCGAATATCGCATCAACGCGGTGACGAAAATGGTGGAGGTCGCGCCGGGAATCCTGTTCGAGGCGTGGACGTACAACGGACGCGTGCCGGGTCCGACGATTCGCTGCACCGAAGGAGACCGCATCCGCATCGAATTTGTGAATGGCACCGCGCACCCACACTCGATGCACTTTCACGGCGTTCATCACGCCAACATGGATGGGGTGTACGAACCCGTTCCCGTCGGCGGAACATTTGTGTACGAATTTGATGCGGAACCATTCGGCGTGCATCAATATCACTGTCACATTTTTCCGCTTGCCGAACACATTGCGCGCGGTTTGTACGGCGCGTTTATCGTTGACCCCAAAGATGGATGGGACAAAGCCGAGCACGAATTCGTGATGGTGCAGAATGGCGTGGATGTGGATTTTGACGGCGCGAATGATTTTTACGCGGTCAATTTCATCCCGTTTCATTTCGACAAAAATCCCATCGTCATCAAAAAAGATGCCAAGGTGCGTATCTTTCTCATCAACATGCTCGAATACGATTTGGTCAACTCGTTCCACCTGCACGCGAATTTTTTCAACTATTATCCGACAGGCACGAGCCGCACGCCGAGCGAATACACCGACACGATTGTGCAAGGACAGGCGCAGCGCGGCATGTTGGAATTTTCGTACAAATATCCGGGCAAGTACATGTTTCACGCGCACGTCACCGAATTTGCCGAACTCGGCTGGACGGGTGTGTTTCAGGTCGTGTAGCAACTCGATGTAGATTTGAGAACCGACAAGCGCCAAAAAATGAAAAGCAAAATCAAGTTGATGCACGATAGGAAGGATAAAAAAAAATGACCACTCCAAATGTGACCGCAAACGAAAATACAAATATGACAAACACAATCAAGACGCTCGGACTGTTTCTCATTCCCGTACTGTTGCTCGCGGGCGTCATTGCGTTGTTTATCGTCACCAGCGGCGCGGGTTTGAATGTGGAACCTGCCGCGCCGATTGAAAGTGTGGCGTTTGAACGCACGGTGTTGAAACCGGGCATCATCGAACTGCAATTGCAAAACACATCGCCGCAAGAAATCACGCTCGCGCAAATCAATGTGAACGAAGCGATTGTGCCATTTCACGTTGTGCCAAGTGCGACGATTCCGCGTCTCGGCAGCGCGGCGGTGACGATTCCGTATCCGTGGGTGCAAGCGAATCCGTACGCGATCAAGATTTTTTCCGCGAACGCGGTGCCATTCGAGACCACAATCGGCGCGGCGGCGGAAACGCAATTCGTGGACTCACAAACGCTTTTGAGTTTTACGCTGATTGGTCTGTACGTCGGCGTGATTCCCGTGTTCTTGGGAATTTTTTGGTATCCCGCGCTGCGAAGATTGGGCGCGCGCGCGTTCGCGTTTTTGATGGCGGTGACGATTGGGCTGCTGCTGTATTTGGGAATTGACGCGACGAGCGAAGCATTGGAAGCGGCGAACCAAGTGGGCGGACCCTTTCAAGGCATCGGACTCATCGGTTTGGGCATTGTCGGCACATTTCTTTTGCTCGAAGCGATTTCGATGCGTCAAAATAATTTGGGGCGCAGTGAATCGCAGCAGCGTTTGAGTGTCGCATTCATGATTGCCGTCGGCATCGGCTTGCACAATTTAGGCGAAGGGCTCGCGATTGGCGCGGCGTACACCATTGGCGCGGCGGCGCTCGGCGCGTTTCTCGTGATTGGTTTCATCATTCAAAACATCACCGAGGGACTTGGCATCATCGCGCCGATTGTCAAGGATAGACCGCAGTGGTTGAATTTGTTGCTGCTCGGACTCATCGGCGGCGCGCCTGCGATTGTCGGTGCGTGGATTGGCGGCTTGAGTTATTCCGCTGTGCTTGCCGTGTTATTTCTCTCGATTGGCGCGGGCGCGGTGTTCCAGGTCGCGTATCAAATTTCAAAATTGATTCTGCGCGACGCAAGCAAACGCCCGATGCCGTTCACGTTGTTCGCGGGCGTGTTGGCAGGAATGGCAGTGTTGTACATCACGGGGCTGATTATCAAATAAGGGGAAAATTGGAGATTGGAGATTCGAGGTTCACGATTCAATCTCGAATCTCCAATCGCTGCTTTTCTATGCGCGCGATACTCAACATTTCTCAACTCACAATTCACGAAGCATTACGCAAACGCGTTTTGCTGGCGGCGGTGTTGCTCGGACTCGCGTTCCTCGTCATTTTCGCGCTGGGTTTTTATTTCATGAATCGCGAAGTGGTACTCACCTCGCGCGGTCCTGAAACACAGGCGCAGCGCGCGCTGATTTACATTTTTCTCACGATGGCGGGATTGTACGCGGTGAATTTTTTGATGGTGATGATGGCGGCGTTGCTGCCGGTTGATACGTTGAGCGGCGAAATTCGTTCGGGCGCGATTCAATCGCTGGTGACGAAACCGCTGCGCCGCGCGGAAATTTTGTTGGGCAAGTGGCTCGGCTTTTGGGTCATTCTCGCGTGTTATTTGTTGTTGATGGGGGGGGGTGTTGTGTTGGTCGCGCGCGTCGTTTCCAATACCACACCGCCGAACGTTCCCATCGGACTCGGCTTGATGCTGTTGGAAGCAACGTTTCTGCTCACGCTTTCGATTGCGGGCGGCACGCGGCTTTCGACGTTGGCGAACGGCGTTCTGGTATTTGGTTTGTTCGGGCTCGCGTTCATCGGCGGGTGGATTGAACAAATCGGCGCGATGTTTCAAAACGAGACAGCGCGTTACATTGGCGTCATCGCCTCGCTGCTTGTGCCGAGCGAAAGTTTGTGGCAGCTCGCGGCGTACAATATGCAGCCGTCGCTTATGCGCGATCTGACGCTCACGCCGTTTTCGCCCGCGTCGGTGCCAAGCAATGCAATGATTGTGTGGGCAATGGCTTGTACGATGATTGTGTTGTTGTGGGGCATCTGGTCGTTTCGGACGAGGGATTTGTA
>CALMZO010000265.1 GCA_937870825.1 uncultured Chloroflexota bacterium
GACCTAACGATTATGAGCCGTTTGCTCTACCAACTGAGCTATCTCGGCGGATTTAGAAATTAAAAGTTGGAAGTCAAAAGTTGGAGTCCAACTTCCAACATCTAACTTCCAACTTCTAAAACAGTAGCGGGGCCCGGACTCGAACCGGGGACCTTTGGGTTATGCATACCACTTCGGCTTTCGCCGCTGGCAATTTGCCATTCGTGGTCTGGACTTTACCTTCACCCTCGACTTTACGTAGGGTGCCTGCCATCAAGTCTCTACACCTTCAGCAATTTGCTGCTTGGCTCGGTATTACCCTGCGAACGGTTTCACCGACTTTGACAGGTTATCACACATCGGTTTCCCGACATGCAGCCCACTGCACAATTAAATCCCAAGCGTCGCGATAGATTGCAGATTCTGGTTTGCGTTGACGCTTGTTCGCTTCGACCATGTGAATTTCACTGGCGTAGCGTATGAACACTGCAACTGGAAAGATGTAAAAGATGTCATGGTCTGGCAGATAGACGAGCGCAAAATCAAAATCGCAAATTGAGTAGCGATCTCGCAACATGAATCGCCGATTTGTCTTTGTGCGTCGGTTATCTGTTACCCAGTTCTGACGATTCGTGTCAAACCATGCACACTTGACTTGAATCTTTACGAGTATCCCGTGTAAATCAAAGAGAAGGTCATACGGAAGACGGTCTCCGATTGGACGGGAAACTCCCCAGCCGCGCTTGAGGGCGTGAAAGATTGCTGCCTGTTCGGCAACATCTCCCTTTTCCTTTGTGTTCATGATGTTAAATGGTGCGATTGAGCCCAACGAGCTGCCACTGCTCCACCCCGCAGTTACGAAAGCGATTATAGCGCGAATGTTCGATTGGTCAAATTTCTCCATCAGGGCGACTGCAAAGTCGCGTTAACTGTCATTTCGAGCGGATACGAGAAATCTCACGACGCGCGGCAGCCGAGATTTCTCACTCCGTTCGAAATGACACCTCCTTGTCAAGGGACTTTGCAGTTGCCATAATTTCTCCATAGTTTAGAAAACTATGGCTAACAATTGAACCAAAGCCAACAACAAAGTGCGGCAAACGATTGAACCAAAGCCAACAACAAAGGAATTCTCTTTGTTGTCTTTTTTCTTGCTTGCGTTGGATTTCGTTTGACACACCGCACATTCTCTTTTATTCTCTGCGCCATTGTTCCAACGTGCGTAGGCACGTTTCGTGTTGTTGTTGCTGCGAATTCGATTCGCTCGAACAAAAATGTTTCACGATTTCCTCAACAATCTCCCCAACATTCCGCTCGCCATCGGCATTCTCGTCATTGCCGCCTCACTCGGCGCGGGAATGGTGCAATTGTCGCGGCGTTTGCTCGACCCGAAAATGCTGCACGCGCACAATGACCTCATCGGTTTTATTTACAACATGGTCGGCGTCGTGTATGCGGTGATGATGGCATTTGCGGTGTTTATTGTGTGGGAACAATTTGATGCGACGCGCACGGCGGTGGAACAAGAGGCGAACGCGCTCGTCGCGTTGTACGACATCGGGCGCGCCCTGCCGAACGACGCGGGGGCGCAATTAAAAAGCGATGTGTTGAATTATGCGCGCGTCGTGGTGGATGACGAATGGGAACGCATGGCGCTCGCGCGTTCGAGCGATGCTTCGCGGAATGCGCTCGCGCAGCTCACGCGTTTCACGCGCGAGTTCAATCCCGAATCGAATCGCGACGCGGTGTTGTACGAGGCGAGCGTGGGACATCTTCAGGGATTGAACGCGTTTCGGCAATTGCGTTTGCAGGCGAGTCGCGGACAGATTCCGCCGCCGATGTGGGTGCTGTTGATTGGCGGCGGATTGTTCACCGTCGGATTCACCGCGTTGTTTGGCGCGGACAATGCGCGCTTGCACACGATTCTCACCGCGCTGCTTGCCGCCGCGTTGGGATTCACCTTGTTTATCATTCTCGCGCTCGACACGCCGTACACCGGCAGTTTCAAAATTACGCCAGACCCGTTTCAAAACGCGCTGAACAGTTTTCAGACGAACCCCTAACTTTATCCACGAATGACACGAATAACACGAATGTCATTTGATAGATTCGTGAGAATTCGTGTTATTCGTGGATTCCAATCTGAATCTTGACGTAGCACGAGTTATGGAATCTGACCTGTACGACATTCTGCAAGTGGCGCCGCACGCCGAACCCGAAGTGATTGAATCGGCGTACAAACGACTGGCGCGCAAATATCATCCCGACGTGAACCGCGCGGCGGACGCACACGAACGGATGCGCGTGTTGAATCAAGCGTACGAAATTTTGAGCAATCCGACGGAACGCGCGCGGTACGATACCCAACGCGAGAGCGAAGCGTTTGCGCCGCGCAGAACGCCGCGCCGTTCCGCGCCAAAAGCGAAACGCGCGAGAACCAAAACGCGCGCGCCGAAATACGCGCGCTGGACGCCGCCCGCGCGCAAGAAAAAAGAAACGGTGCAAGAAGCGGTCTCGGCGAGCGAAACGCTCATTCGCAAAGCGATGAAATTGTATCCCGCGCATCGCACCATCACTTCGGAACTGTTGCAAAAACTGTTACACATTAAATATCCGCGCGCAGTATATTTATTTGCCACGCTCATGGAACGGGGACTGCTTGACGAACATGGGCATTGGACATTGAACACCGAGTAAAAACAACATGAACCAAATCACAACCAGTAGCCGTCTCGTCGGTTTGCGCGAAAGTGTCATCCGCGAAATGACGCGCAAGGCGATTGAACACAATGCCATCAACCTCTCGCAAGGGTTTCCCGATTTTCCGCCGCATCCCGAAATTATCGCTGCCGCGCATCGCGCGCTCGACGACGGATTCAATCAGTACGCGGTAACGTGGGGCGTTCCCGCGTTGCGCCACGCAATCCGCGCGTACATGCAGAAATGGTACGGACTCGAATATGACGTGACGCGCGAAATTACAGTGACGTGCGGTGTGACCGAAGCGATTATCGCGTCGTTCATGGGCATCGCGAACGCGGGCGACGAGGTGGTGATTATCGAACCGTATCACGAAAATTATGTCGCCGCCGCGGTTTTTGCGGGCGCGAAACCCGTGTTCGTTCCCTTACTGCCGCCGCATTACGAATTGGATTTGGACAAATTGCGCGCGGCATTTTCAAATAAAACGCGCGCGATTCTTTTGAATACGCCGCACAATCCAACCGGACGCGTTTTCACGCGCGCGGAAATGGAAGGCGTTGCCGCGTTGTGCCGGGAATGTAACGCGGTATGCGTGACGGATGAAATTTATGACCACATCCTGTACGATGGGCGCCAGCATATTCCGATGGCGTCGCTCGACGGCATGTACGAACGAACGATTACCGTCGGCGGATTGGGCAAAACATTCGCGTTGACGGGCTGGCGGCTCGGTTACGCGTGCGCGCCCGCGCGTTTGTCGCAAGCGCTTCGCACCGTTCACGATTTCACGACGATTTGCGCGCCCGCGCCGTTGCAGCACGCGGCAGTCGCGGCGTTTCAATTGCCCGACTCGTACTATGAACAATTAAAGCGCGATTACACGCTGCGCCGCGAAAAAATGATGGGGATTTTGGAAAATGCGAAATTTCGCGCGACGCCGCCCGAAGGCGCGTACTATGTTCTCGCAGAGTACGCAGATTGGTCAACGACGCTCGACGATTTCGAGTTTGCCGACTATATGACCACGCAAGTCGGCGTCGCCGTTGTGCCGGGTTCCAGTTTTTATTGTACCGAAGGACTGGGGAAAAAACAGATTCGTTTTGCGTTTGCGAAAAAATTGGAAACGCTCGACGCGGCGGAGGAACGCTTGCTGCGCGCGAGACCTTGAGCGGGCTTTTCAAATTTTCACGCAAGCCGCCGAGTTCATCAACGCTTTGTAACTTTCTGAGGCGCTCCCGTGTATTCTATGGGGCGTCTGCCTTTTTATTTTGGAAATTTAACATGCGCGCGCGGCTCCACTTTGCCGTGTGAGACCCCGTGGCTTGAAATTCGTTGTATCCAATTTGCGACCTTTCACGTATAACCTTGCGGTGTCCTTCAACATGACAAAAAGTTGACAGCCAATACCTCTTGCGTACCATTTCATTGGTTACGCCTCCGGGATTCTTCTACGTTCGGCAGTCTGGGGCAGACCCGAAGCGCATTTCTCCTTTGCTTCGGGTCTTATTTTGCAAAACGGAATTCAAGCATGAGTGAAATCTTACGCAACATGGCGCGGCGCAAACTCCGCACGACGCTCACTATTGTCGGCATTGTCATCGGCATTCTCGCGCTGACCGTGATGGGTTCGATGAGCGAATACTTTAACACGCTCATTGACAATGCGGTGAACTTGCTCGGCAACAATATCGTCGTTTCTCCCAAGAGCAATGATTTCGAATCCATTTTGACGACGACGGACGAACGCAAAGTGCGGCGCATCGCGGGGGTAAAGGATGTCATCCCGGTTGCGAATGATACGATTGAAGAATTCGACGCGGTCTCGTTCGGAATCCCTGACATCATCTACGCCGTTCCTGCCGAAGATTCGGGCACGCTCTTTCCCACGGTGACGCTGAAAAAAGGACGCTGGCTGCAGCGCGGCGACGAATACGAAGCGGTCGTCGGCGCACAGCTCGCGAAAAAGCGCAATCTGGACCTCGGCAGTACCATTCGTTATCGTGACCATGATTTGGTCGTCGTGGGCATGATGAACGAAACGCAGACGACGCCGGACAGTATCGCGATGGTGGAACTCAACACGGTACGGCGTTTGGTCAAAGCGCCGGAAATGATTGCGGGAATGTACGTCGTTCCCGAAAACCCCGCGTTCATTGATACCATCGCGAAAAGCATCCGCGACAATGTAGACAACGTTCAAGTGTTCACGCCCAAAGAAGCCGCCGCACAGGCGCAGCAATCGCTCGCGGTGTTTAATGTCATTCTCGTCGGCGGCGCGGTGTTGGCGGTTTTTGTCGGCGGGCTTGCCGTCATCAACACGATGATTATGAGCGTGAACGAACGCCGCCACGAAATCGGCTTGAAAAAAGCAGTAGGCGCGAGTGATGGCGAAATCGTCCGCGAGTTTTTGATTGAAGCGGCAGTGATTGGACTGTTGGGCGGCACGATTGGGCTGTTCCTCGGTTGGAGCCTTGCAGGTCTGTTGAATGTGGTAACTGCACAGGCGATGGGCGGCAGTTCCATTTTTAATGTCACGCCGCGTTTGATGGCCATCGCGATTGGGTTCGCCGTCGTTCTCGGAATGATTGCAGGGCTGTATCCCGCGTGGAGTGCCGCGCGGTTGGACCCGGTGAAAGCCCTGCGGGTGGACTCGTAAGCTAAAAGCATAAAGCCAAAAGCGCCAAGTAAGAGCATTTACTTTGGGCTTTTCGCTTGAAACTTTTTACTTTATGTTAGAAATTCTTCGCAACATGTCGCGGCGCAAACTCCGCACAGGTCTCACGGTCTTTGGCATCGTCGTCGGAATTTTCGCGGTGACGGTGATGGGTTCGATGACCGAGTATTTCAACGCGCTGATTGACAATGCGCGCAAAGGCGCAGGCGAATCCATCATCGTGACGCCAAAAGGCGGCATCCGCGCGACGCTCTCTATCGCCGATATGAACCGCATCGAACGCGTGCAAGGCGTCAAAGCGGCAATTCCTCAAATCTCGACATTTTTCGAGAGTTTGGGCGGTGTGAGTTTTGGTCCGCCTGACCAGGTGATCGGGATACCGCCGGACAAAGTGTTGCGATTGTGGACGAACGACGATTTGGCGGAAGGGCGTTGGTTACAACGCGGCGATACGTACGTGATGGTGGTCGGCACGAGCATTGCGAAAAAAGAAAAATTGAAATTGGGCAGCAAGCTCACTTGGCGTGAAAAAGAATTTCAAGTGATCGGACTCTTGAAAGAAACACAGACCGCGCCGGATGGTTGGTTGATTGCGCCGATGGACATTGTGCAAAAAACCATCAAGCGTCCCGATTTGATTTCACAAATTAATGTCATTCCCGAAGATACGTCCCAGGCGACGCCGCTCGTCGCGAAAATTCAAGACCAGGTGAGCAACGTCAATGTGCAAACGCTTGACCAACAACTCAATGCGATTGAACAAGGGCTTGCGGTATTCAACGCGATTTTATTGAGCAGCGCGGTGCTGGCAGCCATCATCGGTGGGCTTGCCGTGGTGAACACAATGATTATGAGTGTGTCGGAACGCACGCCCGAAATCGGATTGAAAAAAGCGATTGGCGCGACGAACCGCAACATCGTCGGCGAATTTTTGCTCGAAGCGGCAGTGATTGGTTTTCTTGGCGGCGCGCTCGGTTTCTTGTTGGGTTGGGGCGCGGCAGGGCTGTTGAATCTCGGCGCGTCCGAAGCATTGGGCGGCAGCGAGATTTTCAAAGTTACCCCGCGCCTCGCCGCGATTGCGATTGGGTTGGCAGTCAGTCTGGGGGTGATTGCGGGCCTCGTACCGGCATGGAACGCATCGCGGTTGGACCCTGTAGTTGCTCTGCGAGAAGAGGTGTAACGGGCGTGCGATGGATTCAAGACGGACTGGGACAATTTACAGGCACACGAATAGATTTGCCGCGCGTCGGAGTTTGCGAAAATGTGCGCGCGTATTGTGACGCGTTGGGCAAGCCGGTGACGCGGCTTTCTCCCGGCATGACCGTCACCCGTGAACTGCCGAGAACCGTCGAAGCCGAATTGGACCCGGGATTTGGGATTCGTCTTTCGCGCGACCTTCCCGAACGATATCTGGCGCAACTGGACAAGCCGCTGTTGACGAGCGCGAAGGGAATGGTCATTTTGCCGAATGGGGAATTGGCGCTGGAGCTGGTCCACAACGACAGCCGCCGTCTCGCCGAGTTTCCGTTCATGCAAAACGGTCTGCGTGGACCGGTTCAAAAGAAAAAGGGCGATTATTTTTCCATTTTCGTCTTTTGGGCAGAGGGCAAAAATTATTATCACTGGATTCACGATGCGGTAATGCGGTTGTATCAAGTCTTGGAGCGATTGCCCGCGGGCACACGCTTTATCGTTCCCGCGCAACTGCCCGCGTATAAACGCGATTCCCTCCAACTGCTGGGGATTCCATCGGAACGCCTGTTGCCGTTCGACGGCAGCGAAATCTGGGAATTGGAACGCTTGCATTTTACGCCGCCGCTGGTGCATACAGGGAACGACCATCCGCTCGCCGATGTATGGTATCGCGAAGCGATGTGGGAGCGTGTGGGAATTCGCGCGCCAAACCCGCATCGCCGGATTTACATCAGCCGCCGTCATTCCAACCACCGTCGTTTCACGAACGAGGCGGAAGTCGTCGAGATTCTCGAACAACACGGCTTTGAAACATGTTATGCCGAGCAGCTCGCGTTTCGAGACCAAGTCGCGCTGTTCGCGCAAGCGCAGGTCGTCGTCGGCTGTCATGGTGCGGGTTTCACCAATGTGCTGTTTTCAAAACCCGGCGCGCGGGTGCTGGATGTTCAAGACCCGAACTATCGCAATTTTGCATTTTGGAACATGTGCGAAGCGGTGGGGCATCGTTACTGGTATTTTTTGGGCGATGAACTGCGCGTCCAGGGAGCGCATCACGAATTTCGTTGCCCGCCTGACAAATTGCATTTGACGCTGCAAGAGTTGCTTGAAGATTGGGAATGAATCCACTCTCCATTTTTGTTTACTATACACGCAACAAACGCAAAGCGTTTCCGGTGCTCGGAATTCTCACGCTCGCCGTGTTTGGTATTTCGTTGACGTTGGTCTTGACGGCGACGATTTTTGACGGCGTGCGCGGCTTTGTTTCGCCCTACTATCGGTTCGTGGTCATCGAACCCAATTACAACAAAAAATATTACCAGCTGGATTCCGCGCTGCGCGCCGATGTGCGCCAGAGCAAACATCTTGCCGTGTACGCGCCGGTCCAAACTTCGTATGTCTCCGGAACCGTGTTGGGTATCCAAACGAACTTTCCCATTTTTGGCGTCAGCGACGAATTGATGCCGTACCTCATGAACGCGGCAGAAACGACACTGCTGGAAGGACGTTTGCCGACACTGCGTGAACAAGAAGTCGCGCTGCACGATTCATTGATGAAAACGCGCGGCCTGCGCGTGGGCGATTACATTGGGCGTGAAGTGAACCGCGATGACAATTTGAGCGGCAAGTGGCAGGTTGTCGGTGTCACGGGCGGCAGTACGGTGCTCAATTTGGTTTCGCTGGAACGTTTGAGCAACGGGCGCGCGCCGAACGAAATTATTTTGATTCCGAAAGCCGGTGCGATGCAACAATTGGTCGCCGACCTTGCCGCGCTCGAAACGGAACGCGCGGTCATTCAGACGCCGGGCTATTGGAACCGATGGGTGGAACGTACGTTGAGTCAGTACGATACGCTGGTGAGCGCCATCAATGTTGTAATTATTGCGGTACTTTCGCTTGGCGTCGGTCTCTTGAACATGATTTATTTTCGACAGCGCACGGGCGAATTTGGAGTGCTGGCAGGCATCGGTTTTAGCCGCGCGTTCTTGATGCGCCGCGTAACCTTGGAAGCCCTCGTTCTCACCCTTGTCGCGTGGATTTTGGGCATGTTGCTGTCGCTCGTGATTTATCAAGTGTTGGACGTTCTCGTTTTTGCCCCGCAAGGCACGCATCTTTCCATTTTGAATGTTCGTTTGTTGAGTGGAACGCTGCCGGTCCCAATTTTTGTCTGGCTTTTTTCGACCGTGACCATTATGTGGCAACTGTGGCGGCTCGACCCGGTAACAGTCATTGACCGAAGGGATTGACCTCTCTCTCACCCTCTCCTTGTCAAGCAGAGGGCAGGGATGAGGTTTTGCATGAACCCACTTTCTGTTTTCACCTACTACTATCGTAACATTATCAAGCTTGCGCCCGTATTTCTGGTGCTGGCGCTGGCAGTGTTTGGGATTTCGTTGACGGGCGTACTCACGGGTTCGATTTCGGCGGCAGCAATCGCAAAGGTGGAAGTGTATCGCGGCGCGGCAATGATTTCGCCGAATCTGGAAGAGGGGAAACGCGCGGTAGATGCCAACATCAAAGGTGACCTCGCGCAGAATCCAAACATTGCGGCAACGTACCCGACCATTCGTTTTTCAACGTACATGCCGACGCTGGCGGGACAAACGAGCGCGCACATTTACGCGGTCAATCAAGAAGTCTATCCGGTGTTGATGCACGCGCTCAATTTGAAATTGGTGCAAGGCAGTTTGCCGCGACCCGGAACAAATCAGGTTGCGTTGCACAAAACATTGATGGGCGCGCGCAAGTTCAAAATCGGCGACGTGATTGACCCGGCACAAGACGAGCAGGAATTTATTCCAGACAAGTTTCAAATTGTGGGAATGCTCGACGGCACTACGCCGCTTTCCCTCGCATCGCTGGAATATGTCTCACAGACGAATGTCTTTCGCAATTGGGGACGCTCGGTGCTGGCAATTCCGCGCCCCGGCGCAAACGGCGCGGCAGAACAGGATTTGGCAAATTTAGATAAAGAACTCGTTCGCCCCTACACCTATTCTGCCGAGATGCAAACGTTCACACAAGATTTTGCTTCGATGGACGCGATAGTGTGGGCAATCAACAGCATCGTCGTTTTGGTGCTGTCGTTGTTGGCAGGGTTATTGAACTTGATTTATTTTTTGGACCGCATGAACGAATTTGGCTTGCTGCTTGGAATTGGGTACTCGCGCAGTTTTGTCATTCGGCGCGCGTTGGTGGAATCGCTGCTGCTCACGGTGTTGGCGTGGGTGTTTGGAATTTTGTTTTCGCAAGGGATTTACTCTCTGCTCAACATTTTTATCTTTGAACCGCGCGGCGTATCCCTGACCGTACTGAACTGGCGCGCACTGCAATTCACACTGCCCATTCCGATTATGGTGGGACTGTTTTCGGCAGGGACCGTTTTGATGCAGTTGAAAAATCTCGACCCGATGCAGATGATAGAGAGACGCGATTAGTTGTTCGTCATTAGTTGTTCGTCGGTAATGTGCGAATGACCAACTCTAGTGACCAATGACTGGATTTCATGCTAAGCACACACGATGTCAGTTTGATTTATCGCAATGGTGACGGCGTGACGTACGCGGTGAAAAAAGCGAACGTGAATGTTGCCAAAGGCGAATTTCTTGGTCTGGTGGGACCCTCGGGTTCGGGCAAATCGTCGCTGTTGTACGTGATGAGCGGACTGAAACAGGCGAGTGAGGGAGAGGTAGAGTTTGAAGGCAGCTCGTACCAATCCATGGCAAATGGCAAGTTGATTGACCTGCGCCGCAAACGCTACGGGTTTATTTTTCAGCAGCACTTTCTCATCAACTATTTGAGCGTGTTTGAAAATATCATGGTGGGCGCGCTGGAACAAAACGCGAGTGCGCGAAAACGCGCGAACGAATTGATTGCCGAACTCGGATTGGAAAAACAAAAAAATCGCCTGCCGTGGCAATTGTCCATCGGACAGCGGCAGCGCGTCGCCATTGCGCGCGCGTTGATTAACGAACCCGCGATTGTGTTTGCCGATGAACCCACCGCCGCGCTCGACCAAACGACGGGGCATCAAGTGGTGGACTTGCTGGCGCATTATCGCGGACACGGCAGTATTGTGTTCGTCACACATGACCCCGAAATGTTGACGCAAGCCGACCGCGTGATTCGAATGCGCGACGGCGAAATTGTCAGCGTAGAAAAAAAGAATGGAACATCATAGGGGCAAAGCATTGGGCGTTTGCTCTGCGAACGCCCAATGCTTTGCCCCTACACCCCGGTTACGGAGGACATCAATGAAGCTCAATAAGGCACTCGTAATTTTGTTTCTCGCGACCATCAGCCTTTTCGCAATCGCGTGCGGCGGCGTTTCCACTCCGACACCGGCTGCCACAGCCGTTGCAGTCTCCGCAGCGGTGATTACTGCCAAAGGCGAAGTCGTTCCTGAAACGTATACGCGCGTCGCGTTCAATGTCGGCGGCACGGTCGCGCAGATTCCTGTCAAAGAAGGGCAGGAAGTGAAAAAAGGCAACACGCTCGCAATTCTCGACACGAGCGATTTGCAATTGCAAGTGAAAACAGCCGAGGAAGCGCTCGCGCTGGCGGAAGCAAGTTTGGTGCAAGCGAAAACGCCCGCGTCGGCGGAAGAAATTGCGGCGGCGGAAGCGGCATACAACAGCGCGCTCGCGGGACTCGAACGCGCGAAAAAAGAACCGACGGCGGACGAACTCGCCGCGGCGCAAGCGGCATACAACAGCGCGGTCAGTGGTTACAGCAGCGCGGTTGTCGCGCTCAATCGCGCCAAAAATGGTCCCACCAAAGAAGAGTTGGAAATTCTCCAATCGACTCTGGCAAAAGCCAAAGCCGCGCTCGACGTCGCGCAAGCGGCGTACGATAGTATCGGCGGCGCGACAAACCCATTCGGCGCGCAGACACCGCAGGCGTTACAGTTGCAGCAAGCGACCCAAGATTATCAAATCGCACTGGCGAATTACAACAAAACGGTGAATCCCGACGCCACAACGGTGGCGCAAGCCCAAGCCGCTGTCGCACAAGCGAACGCGCAAGTGGCGCAAACAAAATCGGCGTTACAAAAATTGCAAGACCAACCGAACGCGCAAGACATTGCGCAAGCGCAAGCACAAGTGGATTCCGCCAAAGCGCAGCTCGATTTGAAAAAGAAAGGCGCGCGCGCGGAAGACATTCGCGTTGCGGAAATTCGCGTCGAACAGGCGCGCACAGGCGTCGAACAAGCCAAAGCTGCGCTCGCCAAAGCCACGCTCGTCGCGCCGATGGACGGAACGATTACCGACATTGCCATTCGTGAGGGCGAAATCGCGCCCGCCGGTCAACCGGTATTCACGATTGCCGATTTGTCCAATTTGAAAATTCAGACCACCGACCTCGACGAATTTGGCGCGGCAAAAGTCAAGGTTGACCAACTCGCAAAAATCCGCGTCAATGCGTTCACCGATAAAACGCTTTCCGGACACGTGACCGAGATTGCAGACCAATCCGTCGTACTTGCATCGGGCGATGTCTCGTATCCTGTCACCATCCTGCTCGATTCTCAAGACCCCGAACTGCGGTGGGGTATGACGGTGAAAGTCGAGTTCCAACAGTAGAGAGTCAAGAGTAGACAGTCAACAGTATTTTTCTACGAACGACTGTTGACTAGTGCAGCATTAGCCAACTTGTTTTGCGTACCGATGCGTTGCAAGACGCTTTCTAAACGATTTCATTGTGCGCGACTCCCAAGAGCTTGTTTAATGCTGCACTAGCGACAAACGACAAGTCCCTATGCCTATCGTCGAAACACGCGACCTCGTAAAAACGTACAAGATGGGCGATGAAATTGTGCGCGCGCTCGATGGCTTGGATATGCAAGTCGAGCGCGGCGAATTCATGGCAATCATGGGACGTTCGGGCAGCGGCAAATCAACTTTGTTGAATATGCTGGGCTGTCTCGACCGCCCGACCAGCGGTCAAGTCATCATTGACGGCATTGACGTTGCCAAAGCGCGCAAGTCGGAGCTGCCAAAAATTCGCCGCGAGAAAATCGGCTTTGTCTTTCAGCATTTCAATTTGCTGCCCACGCTCACCGCGTTGGAAAATGTGATGCTGCCGCTCAAGTACGCGGGCGTCAACGGCGGACAACGCAAATCACGCGCGATGGAAGCGCTCAAACAAGTGGGACTCGACCATCGCGCGAATCATCGCCCCGCCGAAATGTCCGGGGGTGAACAGCAGCGCGCTTCGGTCGCGCGCGCCATCGTCACCAAACCCGCGATTGTTTTGGGCGACGAGCTCACGGGCGAACTCGACAGCAAAACCTCGCGCGCCGTCATCGAACTTTTGAAAGAATTCAATCGCGAAACAAAACAGACCTTTGTCCTCGTCACGCACGACCCCGCCGTTGCCGAACAAACAGACCGTGTGGTGCATCTGTTGGATGGCAAAGTCGAGTACGAAGAAAAACATACCCGGTAAACCAAAATAAAAACGAAACCCGTCCTTTACCAAAGGACGGGTTTCGTTTTTATTCGACGGATTTTTTCTTCAAAAATTTGTCTGTTTATTTTGCGCGTCGTCGTTCCATCGCCGCTCTCAGGATGCGCGCGAAATCGCGGCGGTCATTCGCGGCGCGAATGCTGAGATTAGTGCCGTGCAATCGCCGCCGCAGCACGACATTGGGTACGAGTTGTGAAGACAAACCGAGATGTTTTGCGCGTGCGTACCAATCCACGAATTCACCGATTCGGAATTTTTCATCGAACCCGCCCACACGGTCAAAGGTCTCGCGCCGAATCAACATGGACGCGAGCGAATAACCGGGCAGGGGTTCGGGCGGGCAGTGATAGCGTTCGGTAATTTCGGGTCCCAATTCGGGGCTGAAAAAATTTTGCACGTGCCCAAAAACAATATCGGGCGCAGGGCTCGTACTAAACACCGCGAATTGTTTTTCCAACCGTCCTTCCGTCCACATGTCATCCGCCGCACAAAACGCGAGCCATTCTCCGCGCGTGTGCGTTAAACCAAGATTCAGCGCGGATGCAATTCCGCCGTTCGGCTGATAAAGAGAATGAACGGTTTCACCAAAACTTTGTGCGACCCGTGTGGTTTCATCGGTTGACCCATCATCTACGACAACCAATTGAATCGAAAATGGCGTCTGTGCCAAAACGCTGCGAATCGCTTCTCCCAAATACCGTGCGGCGTTGTACGCGGGAATGATGACGCTGACCAAATCACGTTCTAACATCGTTTGTTCGCGTCTCGCGCTTGCGCCGCAATTGTGCGTGCATCGCAGTCAACATTTCGTGTTGAATGGTTGCGCCTTTTTTCGGGGCAGTGGACAAATTGTTTGCGTGAATGCGTTTCTGCAAAACGACATGCGGCAGAAGAGCGCGTGTCGCGTTCACATTTTTCAAGCGCGCGAACCAGTCCACATCGGCAAGCACCTCGAACGATTCATCAAATTTGCCGACGCGCTCGAGCAAGGTCTTGCGCGCGAGCATCGCTTCCAGCACAATTGCTTCACGCGGCTCCTCGAACAACTCGGCGCGAAATGCGCGCGGCGCTTGTTCTCCTTCGAGCAGTACAAATTTCGTCAGACCGAAAACATATTCGACGGTCGGGTGTTCGCGTAGATACTCCACTTGCAGTTGTACTTTGTCGGGCCTCCACAGGTCATCGCTCGAAATCATTGCAACAAATTCGCCGCACGCCGCGTCGAATCCCTCATTGAGCGCATTCCACATGCCCACGCCGCGCTGCCGCAGATAACGGACGCGCGGAAATTCTTGGGCGATACGCGGCGTTTCGTCGCTCGACGGTCCATCTATGACGATAATTTCAAGTGGAGTGTAGGTTTGAGCGTCCACGCTTGCGAGCGCATCGCGCAAAAAGCGCGCGGCATTGAGTGTGGGAACAATCACACTCACGAGAGGGGAGGCAGGCGATTCCATTACGCCTTGTGCGAGGGCCAACCCGAATCGTCCACCTCGTGAATCGGGTCGAGCTGCAATACGTCGCGCATGTCCGTGTGTTTTTCCAATACGGGAATTACAAACGGCGCGGGCACCGTGGGCGGTGCTGACGCGGTGCGAAACGAGTTCGAGGACGCCTTCGTTTCGACAACAATGATGTCTTCCTCTTTCAATTGTTCGATAAACGAGTCGAGCGCATTTGCAATCGTTTCGTCGTCGGCGGAAAACTGTTCCGTTAAATAGAGTGCGATTTCAGCGTGGGTCGCGCCGAGTGTGATTTGTTCCCAGATTGCTGCGCCCGTGTTTGCGATTGCATAATACGCACCGTTCTCGAGATTGACGATGACATATTCGTTATCAAACCGTTCCGCAATCACTTCGGGTTGATTCAGACGATACCGATTCATTCCACTCCGCTCAACGCACCTTGGAATTTTCTAGCAGCGCGATTATAGCATAGGTGATTTTGGTAAATTTAGAATTTGTTCAAAGCGCGGGTCGTGGCGAATGGAATCCAAATCAGAATCGTTCCTTGCCCACTCGGCGTCATATCCTCTCTGCATCGCCTCTTGGAGATAATGAAACGCGCTCTCTGTTTCTCCGTCTGTTGCTTCGATGCAAGCGATACAGTAGTAACTATTTGCTCTGTTTGCTGCAAGTTCGATATTTTTGAAGAAATATGCTTTGGCATCCGCATGGCGGATTGGATTCTTGGCAAGCAAGTGCCCCAGAGCGTAATAGGTCCATGGGTCATCCGGTTCAAGTTCGATTGCAATTTTGTAGGATGCCTCTGCCTCGTTTGCGCGATTCGGGTCTTTTGCGAGGAACAAGCCCAAGTTCTTGTATGGTAATGTCCACTGAGGAGCAAGCCCAATTGCTTTCCGATAGAATTGCTCCGCTTCCGTGGAACGCGCAGGGTCATTTCGTAGAAGCGACCCAAGATTATTGTACGGATATGCCAGTTTCGGACTCTGTTGGATGGCTCTCCAATAACAATTTACCGCGTCCGCAGAACGATTGAGTTTTTCGTAGAGTACACCGAGGTTGTTGTAGGCGAGCCCCAAGTGCGGGTCAAACTCGATGGCTTTGTAATAATTGGCTTTCGCTTCAGAATATTGCTGCAATTTATCATAGAGGAGCCAACCGAGATTGTTGTACGCCATTGCGTATTTCGGCTTGAGAACAATGGCTTGGCGAAGGTGTGCTTCTGCCTCGGCAATGCGTTGACTGTCCTTTGCCAAAACATTGCCAAGTGCAAGATGCGCCTGTGCGTCGTTTGGGTTGCGCTCAAGAAATTTACGCAACTCAAGTTCATTCTCTTCAAGTTCGAGACGCCCTTTCTTGATAGAGTTCCAAAGCCAATACCCGAGAACAAGTGCGAACCCAATGGCGAGTGCGACAAAAATTGTATTCAGGTCAAGGGCTTTTGAAAAAAGATTCATTCTTGAAATTAGAAAAACGTGGACGGTCTAAATTGCGCTTGTATTGTCGTTTCAACTATTTTTTATTCCTTTGGCGTTGCGACTTGCTCGTCCGCACCACACTTTTCGCTGTTCTGGTTCTCGTTTCTCGCTTCTCGCCTTCCACCGACTTTTTTATCGCGCCCACGTAAAAATTTTTCCAGCCATCGCGTGTGCTGTCATAATCCTCGGGCTGTACGTTTTCGTGAACCAAATCGAGCTGCGTGCCGCCGCGAATTTTCTTTAAGGTGAAAGTGACGACAGAATTTTCAATCGTCCAATCGGCTGGCTTCCACGTTTGCGCGAGTTTTTTCGGCGCAACACATTCTACGATTTCGCCGCTCACATAATCGTCCCACAGCTTGTACGTGCCGCCGACGCGCGCGTCATATTCTGCGTGCGCGCCCGTCCATTTTTTTTGCAATGCCGGTTCGGTCAACGCCGCCCACACGCGTTCGGGTGATGCTTGAATGATGTAGGTCTGTGCGATACGCATAGTTGCTCCTAATCAATGCACAATCCATCCATCTTGGGGTCACGATACATTGCTTGTTGGGCAACGTCTTGAATCGTCCCGTCGCGACTCACACGCAAATCAAACGCAACCATCTCATGCGGACCGCAGCCGAACATTCGAAAGTGAAAGAGACGCACCACATAGCCGTCGCCATCGGGTCTGGCAAATGAATCTTCAATTACGTCTACGCTGTACGCGTATCCCGGTTCATACTTGAGACCATACACCGCGTCCAGTCCTTTCACCGCGATGGCGTAGGCAAGCGCCTCGTCAGGCGATTCGATGGGCGCAAAGGTGTTCTTGAGCTCTTCGGGAGTCTGAAGCACTTGAAACTCATTATCGCGCTGGATGAGATAGCGCGCGTACATGCCAAGCAAGCCGCCTTGACGATAAAGATAACTGCCTGGCGGTGGTTCTTGATGGTCAGGGCGCCGAGCCGGGACGACAAAGCACAACACAATGGGGAATGACGGATTCAGCGCTCCAAGCGCGTCAGAAGGTTTCTGAATCTCATCGCAGCCAAATGAAGCAAGCGGGTTGTTCGGGTCACACTCGCCGCTCGCATTTCCGGGTGGCGGACATTTGACATTCTGGAACGGCGTCATGTTCACGGTGTACGGGGGCGGCGTGTGATTGATAAACTTTGGACCGACCCCCGGGGTTGACACAGCTACACGCGTCGGCGTTGCCTCTGCGGACGGCGTCAATGCTCGAGGCGCCACGGCGCACGCGTTTAGGACGAGGAAAAATGCCAGAGCAAAAAGACGCCGCTTCATAACTCCTCCGTTTCGACGAATCATTGGCGTCACGTCAATCCTGCTACAAATCTACGCGCGCGGTTTGTTGGACTAGAACGCGTTCCGTTACGCGTGCGAACGAATCGTGACTGCAATCGCATTATCGCCCATCTCGCAGAGGTCTGCAACCGCCGCAAGAAATAAAAAGAAAAACGACACGGCCGAAATGCGCCGTGTCGTTTTGGTGAGTGGAGTGAAAGCGGAGGGTGATTTGGATTTGACTCTCACAAATCGTCGTTCATCCCGCCCAAGTCACCGTCGGAGGGCGAACCGGGTTTGAGTTTGCCGGTTTTCAAGCCGACGACGATGAGGACAAAGACAGCAATGATGAGCACAACGACGCCCACAAAAATAAACGGTAACAAATCAAACATGGACTTGCCTGTCTAGGAAACGGAGCGAATCATGCCTTGTAGGAATCAATCAATTTTCGAACTGCCGCGCTGAAATTTTTATCCACGCGTTTCAAGATTTTAATTTGATGCGGATATAGATACACGCGTTTCGCGACGACGGTTTTGGATGTGCGCGAGAGGTTAGTTTTGGTGTGGCGCGACGGATTGTTTTGCCCATTTGGTTTCGCTTTGCTGCGCGAAGCGTATGGGTTCGGTTTCATTTTGGCAGGGTCGAAGGGATACTCTGCCGGAAGGTCATAATCGTCAAGTCTCGGATTGTATTCAACTGCGCGGTGCGTTTTCATAAATCTTGCGTTCTCTTGGCGTTACCTTGCGGGCACTGATGATTCGAATCACATTATCGGGACGCGGACTATGGAATACAATCAAAATCCGATTACGATTCGAGTAACCAATCAGCACTGCGCGCGGCTCGTCGTCCGAATGTTGCTCGTCCGCTTGGACGAGGGCATGCACATCTTCAAAGTTCCACTCAAAAGCGTCGGGACCCTTGTTCATAATGAGTGTGAGGGAATTGTACGGTTATACTTTGGTACGTCAAACGACAAGTCGAACAATCAACGTCTCCGCTGACTCGGCGCCCGCGCCCGCACGGGTTTTGGCGCAATCGCGACTTTCGTCGTCTTGGGCATGGACGCGTCGCGCTCGGCTTTTTTCTCGCGCAGTTGTTCAATTTCCCAATGGTCTTCTGTCGCCATTACCTTTTGCCACTCGGGACGTTCGTCGAGCGTGTCGAGCATCGCGCGCAGTTCCATGATTTGGTCGCGCAGCATTGCCGCTTTTTCAAATTCCCATTTGCTCGCCGCGTCTTTCATTTGTTTTTCCAAATCGGTTATCAATTTTTGCGCGTCGCTCTTGGGCATGTCAAGTGGGAGCGTGCCTTTTTCGGTGACGTACTCGCCGCGCGATTCTGCCATCGTACGCACGCGGTCAGTGAGGTCTTTGATTTCTTTGATGATGCCTTGCGGCTCAATCCCGTGTTCTTGGTTGTATGCTTCTTGAATCGCGCGGCGGCGGTTCGTTTCATCAATCGCTCGCTGCATCGAATCGGTGATTTTGTCCGCGTACATGATAACCGTTCCGTTCACATGCCGCGCCGCGCGTCCAATCGTCTGAATCAGAGCGGTCTCACTTCTCAAAAATCCTTCCTTGTCCGCGTCGAGAATCGCCACGAGCGAAACTTCGGGAAGGTCAAGCCCTTCCCGAAGTAAGTTGATGCCGACGATGACATCGTACACGCCCATTCGCAAATCGCGCAGAATTTCGATACGTTCGAGCGTTTGCACTTCGGAGTGAAGATAGTGCACTTTGAACGCGAGTTCGTGCAAATAATCCGCGAGGTCTTCTGCCATCCGTTTCGTCAGCGTCGTCACCAACGCGCGCTCGCCTTCGCCGATGCGTTTGCGTAATTCCGCAACGAGGTCATCCACTTGCCCTTTGATGGGACGCACAAGTACCGTCGGGTCAATCAATCCCGTTGGGCGAATAATTTGCTCGACAATTTGTTCCGACGTTTCGCGCTCGAATTGTGCGGGCGTCGCGCTGACGAAAATGAGTTGATTGATTTTTGCCTCAAACTCGTCGAACTTTAATGGTCTGTTATCCAACGCGCTCGGCAAACGAAAACCGAAATCCACGAGTGTTGACTTGCGCGCCTGGTCGCCGTTGTACATTGCGCGCACTTGCGGAATCGTGTTGTGAGATTCGTCAATGATGATGAGATAATCGTCGGGAAAATAATCGAGCAGCGTCCACGGCGGCGAACCCGGCGCGCGCTGCGAAAGATGCCGCGAATAATTTTCGATGCCGCTCGTGTAGCCGAGTTCACGCATCATTTCCAAATCGTAACGCGTGCGCTGTTCGATGCGCTGCGCTTCCAAGAGTTTGCCTTGTTCACGGAACACGCGCAGTTGTTCGTTCAATTCCGCTTCAATGTCTTCCAACGCTTTCGCCAATTTTTCCTGCGGCGTGATGAAATGTTTGGCGGGATAAATGTCGAGCGACGTGTGTTCCAAAAGCAATTCGCCGGTCAGCGGGTCAATCTCGGTAATGCGGTCAATCTCATCGCCGAAAAATTCGATGCGATACGCGGTCTCGCCGTACGCGGGCGCGACTTCCAAAGTATCGCCGCGCACGCGAAATTTGCCGCGCCCCAATTCAAAATCATTCCGCTCGTAATAAATTTCCACAAGGTGACGCAAAATTTTGTCGCGTTGGCGCGTCTCGCCGCGTTTGAGCGAAATCACGACGCGCCCATAATCTTCCGGCGAGCCCAAACCATAAATGCACGACACCGACGCGACAATAATCACATCGCGCCGCGAAAAAAGCGAACTTGTCGCGGCGAGACGCAAGCGGTCAATCTCGTCGTTGATGCTCGAATCTTTTTCGATATACAAATCTTTCGACGGCACATACGCTTCGGGCTGGTAATAATCATAGTACGAAACAAAATACTCGACCGCGTTGTTAGGAAAAAATTCGCGGAACTCGGCGTACAACTGCGCGGCGAGCGTTTTGTTGTGCGCGATGACGAGCGCGGGACGTTGAATCTGTTCGATGATATTCGCCATCACGAACGTTTTGCCCGTGCCGGTTGCGCCGAGCAGCGTTTGGTATTTCATTCCGTCGCTCAAACCGCTGACGAGTTTTTTTATCGCGGCAGGTTGGTCGCCGGTGGGTTGAAAGGGAGAGACGAGTTTAAATTCTGGCATGAGTTTGGTTCCTATTGCGCGGGTCCGACATAGATGGTTGTTTGTGAATCGAGTCCGCCGGTCACTTTGGCAGGCACGTCAATGGAGCCGAGAAATTTTTGAATATACTCGGCGGCTTTGCGCGACAGGTCATCATCGTGCGCGGCAATGTACACACCTTGTCCGTCGTAATTTGCATCTGCCAACATTTGCAATGCCTTTTTCGGGTCATACGTCAACTTGTCGAGTTCAGGGTCCGTGTTGCGAAATTCTCCAAAACCGTCCAAAACATTTTCAACGATTGCCGATTCATCTACCGCATACACCAGCGCCCACAAAATTCGCGAATCGCCGGTGGGAACATTTTTCGGGAATACGGTCCAAAATAATTCGTTCCGTACACGCGTGACCTTCACTTGAACCGTGTGCAATTGCTTGGTGCCGTTCCAAGCCAAAACCGTCAGCGTGTAGGTGGTCGTCTCGGTCGGGCAAACTTGCTGCGTGTCACGCGGCAGCACGGCTCGATTTTCCAGAAAAATTTCCTGCGCGTTCGTCACTGCCCAGCCGAGCGTGGCGCATTTGCCGAAATTGATGGTGGTGGGTTTGGCGAAAAAGATAACGCTCGATTCGGGAATGCTGAATGAGGTTCGCGTTGGAGTTGGTGTCGCGGTTGAACGGACAACGCGACGCGTCGGTGTCCGCGTCGCCGATGCGATTGGCGTCGAGACAATGACGCGAACGGTATTGGTTGGAATGACTGCATGGGTCGGTGTGGGCGAAACAAATGCACTGTGCGTACTCGTCGGAGTGGGACGCGCGCCTCCGGCGAAACTCGCCAGGACCCCAAAAATCAGAATCGCTCCGAGTACAAGCACCCCAATCATTGCGTACAACCACAACGGCGTTTTCGCGCCGCCCGCCGCACCCGGTGAATTGCGCGCGCCACCTTCGGGCAAATCGCGCGGCGGTTCGGGTTTCGGTTTTTCTTCGGGCAATGAAGACGGCGGGAGCGGTGCGCGCAAACCAATTTCAATCAGAAACTGCTGTCCGCGCGGTGTGATGGCGATGGTCGTTCCTTGCGTCGAAACAAATCCCGCGCCGTACAATTTTTCAATCGTCGCATCGAGCCGCGCGTCCTCCCAGCCCAAATCATTTTGAAACGCTTGGCGCGGCGTTGCGCCAATTTGGTCGAGCAAGCCCAACCCAAAAAGCGCGTTCGGGTCGCGCAGCACCGCGACCTCGGCGCGATTCGCCGCGTACCATTCCAACACATTCAAACGTTCGTCTGTCATACGCGCGTTAAACCTTTGCGCCCTCTGACACCGCGAAGGTTTTTGTCGCGCGCCATTTTGCGATTTGCAGGTCGCTCAATTTTTCGAGGACCATGGCGCGCAGGTGGCACGAAGTCAAATCGTCGGGATAGTGAAACGCTTTTACATTTTCATAGCGCGCGAGTTCACTCAATGCCGCGCGATACTCCGGCAAAGTGGTCGCGTCGGGCGCAAATATAATCAGTTTGGAATGTACAACGGCATCCGCGCTAAAATCACGCGCGCTGACAAATTCGTTCAAGGTCGCGACGAGCACGACGACCAAGTCTGCTGCCGCCGCGCGCGCCAATTGCTGCAAACGCGGTAGCAGCGCGAGATTTTCGAGTGGGGGCAGTTCCTCCGCGAGAAAGGCGGCGTGTTCGCGCAGGCGCAATTCATCGCGAATCTGCGCGCGTTTTTGATACAGCGCGAGCGAGCCGGGACCGGGACCCCACAAAATGACGGCGAGCGGGGTCTGCGGAATCTGTTGCTGCAATTCCGCATAACGCGCTTGAAACACATTTTGAAAATACGCGGCGGCGCGCGGCGAAAGGGACGCGGCGTCCAAGTTGGGGAGAACAGCAGGCGCTTGCATGAGACACCTCTTGCGACCTCGCGATGAATCAACAATCCCAAAGGAGTGTCAAATTATAGAACGCTTGTGCGAGTGTGTCAATGCACTCGTACACGAAAACGACTCTGCGCGAATACGCAGAGTCGTTGGTGGTGCGCGCGGGACAACATTCCAAATCAGGAGCAGTCGAAAACGGCGGTCTGTCATAGGACTCCTCCTTGAGAATTTTTGGTATTGTTATCATCCCGCGCCCGCGCGTAAATCGCCTCGAACCGGGGAACCAATTTCTGCCACTCGTATTTCTCGACCGCCAATTTCCGCGCGTTCATTCCTAACGCGCGCGCCTTTTCTGTATCGCACATCAGTAGCGCAACCGCGTGCGCGAACTCGCGCGCGTCGTCTGCAATCAACACCTCGCGCCCGTTTTCGCAAGCAATGCCCGAAACGCCGAACGATGTACTCACAATCGCTTTGCCCATTGCCATCGCTTCCAACACTTTTAATCGCGTGCCGCTGCCCATTCGCAGTGGGACGGCAAACACGGCGGCATCGGCAATGTACGGACGCGTGTCGGGAACGAATCCGGTCACCTCGATACCCGCGCGTTCTTGCAACGCGAAAACTTGTGCGCTCGGTTTTTGCCCGACGAACGAAACATGCGCGAGTGGAATTTCTTGACGCAGCAGCGGCAGAATTTCATCGGCGAACCAAACGCACGCATCCACGTTCGGACGAAAATCCATTTTGCCCGTGAACACGACAGAAATTTCCGCCAGCGGTTTCGCGCAAACCTCTTGCGATGGCACATAGTATTCACAGTCCACGCCGTTCGGAATAACGATGGGCTTGATGCGCGCGTCGAGCGATGCGACTGCTTCCGCGTCTTGCAGCGAAACGGTAACGACCGCGTTCGCGTTCAAACATACGTCACGCTCAAAGCGTTTTAGTTTGTCGAATTGAATCCGCGAATACAACGCGCCGTGCCAGCGACGCGGATTTTTGCGGTCTGTTTCGTATGCGGTTTTTTGCAAAGTCCATTCCGCGTTGTGGTCATCGAACACGACGGAGGGCGGACGACGGAGGACGGAAGATGAAACGTGTTCGTCGCTCGTCGTCCGTCGTTCGTCAAGCCATGCACTCGCCATTTCAATCCCTTCAATCTGCACAACATCATAGATGTTTTCATTTAGCAGCGTTTTCAATTTCTGCGCGAGCGCAGGCGAATGCAGTCTTCGCGCCATGTCGGGCAGCGGATGGAAAAATGTTTCGAGCGCGCGTTGTGCGAGCGAACGTGTGGGGGGGGGCGCGATTTCGATACGCGCGCAAAATTCGCGCAAGGGAGAATTTTGTATTTCCGCTTGTGTGCCGAACGAGAGCAAATGAATTTCGTGACGCGGCGCGAGATTTTTCAGAATGTTGAAATTACGAAGTGTGGTGCCTTGATGCGGTGGGTAGGGGAGTTGCGGGGTGAGGAAAAGCAAACGCATCGCGTTGAGCATTGAGAGAAAAGCATTGAGTTGATGATTTACTCAACGCTCAATGCTCGTTACTCGTTATTGCTTTGCTACCTTTTTATACACATTCAAGGTCTCACGCGCGGCGCGCTCCCATGAAAAAAGTTTCGCGCGTTTCAACCCCTTTGCCGCCATTTCGTCATGCAATTCATTTTCGGTGAGAACGCGATGCAGCGCGACGGTCCATCCGTCCACGTCGTTCGGGTCAATCAAGATACCGGCATCGCCCACGACTTCGGGAAGCGAGGAAACGTTCGAGACAATCACGGGCGTACCGCTCGCCATCGCTTCGAGCGGCGGCAAACCGAAACCTTCATAAAAAGAGGGCAACGCAAACACGCGCGCGGCATTGTACAAGTACGCGAGTTCGCTCGTCGGCACACTGCCGAGAAAACAGACTTGCTCGGCGAGTCTGTATTTTTCAATCGCCGCATCCACCTCTTCGGTCAACCAACCTTTGTGACCCGCGACGACGAGCCGCGCCTTGCTCTTGTATTGGTCTCGCAGTTTGCTGTACGCCGCGAGCAGCGTCGGTAAATTTTTGCGCGGCTCGATGGTGCTGACAAACAAAATAAAATCCTCGGCGATGCCAAATTTTTCATGCACATGTTTCCGCGCTTCCGGCTTGTCGAGCGGACGCGCCGAAGAATGCGCGGCTTCATAAATCACGGAAACTTGGCTGTCCGGCACGCCGAGCAGTTTGGTGACATCGCGTTTGGTGGACTGCGAAACGGCGATGATGTGCGCGGCGCTGCGCGAGGCGGGGTCAATCTGTCCGTAATAGCGCGCGGCGTCGGGCGTGAGAAAACGCGGGTACAGCAAAAATGCCAAATCGTGAACGGTGATGACGTTCGGCGCGCGGGTTTTGCGCGGAGGAATGAAATCGGGGCTGTGGAATACGTCGAGGGGATGCGGCAGCATTTCCGCCGAAAGCGCCAGACGTTCAAAGCGATGATGACTCGGCGTGTACAAAACGCGGCGGTGAAAATTCGGCGCATCCACCAAACGCGTGCGGTCTTTGAAACTTTGAAAAAGATAATACTGGTTTTCGTGGTCCAGCGCGGCGAGCGCGTCGGTCAGACGCAAAATATATTGCCCAATTCCCGCTTGATGATAAAACACAAGGCGCGCATCAATTCCGATTCGCATACTGCTCGTCTTTCTTGTGAACCCCCGCGACG
>CALMZO010000266.1 GCA_937870825.1 uncultured Chloroflexota bacterium
GGCAATTCAAAACTACCGATGCGCGCACCAAACTCAAGCGGCTTTACCCCTCAAAACTTTTGTCGTGAACCACTAGCGCCAGCGTCCGTAACTCCGACTTACGCTGCAACCCCGATTCCGTTGGCGGTAGATGGAACGTGGAAAGGAATGTCAGGTCAAAAGCAGGAAATTGAATTTAGGGTTCAAGAAGGCAAAATTGTGAGCTATTCGTTGGGTTTTGAACTACCTTGTGGCTCGTACACTCTTAATGGTGGAGCCGGGACTCCTGTAACAGGAAACGCATTTGAATTGAGTAGCAAGTCCAGCCAACGTACTCTGACTATGAGTGGGAAGTTTAATTCCAGCACGGCAGCTTCGGGAACATTTCACCTCAATGGTGATCCACGTCCCGCCATTCCATGCCTCATTGATGTTACTACAACGTGGGATGCTATCAAGCAGTAGAACTTAGGGAGACAAAAACATGAAATGCGAAAAATGTGGAACGGATACAACGCTAGGCGACAACTATGGTTTCTTCTATGGTAAAATTCTCCCCCAAACAAAAGGACAAAAAGGTCCTTCCCATGAAATCCACAAAGCGTTGCCAGTTTATCTGTGCGACAAAGACCTTAGTGAAGCGATTGCATCTCCATACAAACCCATAGGACTCCTCATGATTGTCGCGGCAATCGCAGTCGTTGCATTAGCGATTGTCGCACGCGGAGGAGGATATTGGGGGATTGGTCTCGTAGTAGCAGCCGTCTCGGCTTTGGCTGGTGTCTTTTTTGTCTCGAGTCAAATGGCAAAGGCTCATGCGGGTGCTACAAAACAGATGCGTAACGTGGGCAGCCAATATCCTCAAGCACGCAAAACAGGAGACAAGATGGCGATAGAGTTGAAAAAACCAGAGATTCAAGGGTCAGGTTACAATCTCTTTTATACGCGCGATGAATTTCAAACAAAATTTCCCAAAGAATATCAACAGGCAACACTGGATACTGACTCGTTGGTCAAGGATCAATCTTTCCTTGCCCAATCATTACATGCAAGGACCAATTCAGTAGCAACGACGACTCAAACCGTACAAACTGTATCATCCCAGATTGATCATGCTGACCAAACAGCACCATCCCCAAAGGTGGCGGCTTCAGAAGTCGTCACGGCTCAGTCTGTGCAACCAATACAAGCCAATGCAACTCAAGTGCCGATACAGATAACAGCAGATTCAATGATTTGCTCAAACTGTTTAACTATCGCGCGTTCGGAGGGCATAGGCAAAGCACTGCTTCGGGCAGCCGGTTTGGTCCTAATCGTCCCTGCCATCGTCGTAGTGTTTAGTGTATTTGCCGGTGATAGGGTTATTGGACAAAACTCACTTTTTTTGGGCATAGGATTTCTTGCTACAATCTATGCTGCATTCCAAACTGTGCAGCAAGCCATGAGTCGTGCCTGTCCCAATTGTAAGAATGCGCCAATGACTCGGATCGCATCGAGTGAAGGTATATTGTTACAGGAAAAGTTGTTGCACAAACAATCTGATGCATATAGTGCCAAAGAAATCATATCTGACAAAAATGAGAAATAATCGCATTTCTACCCAAATCCAAAACGGCGAAGGCCCTTTCGGCTCGCCCGGGCTTTTCCTCACGTATCGTTGAGACCCCCCCACTTCTCGTCAATGGATAAGAAAATAGATAAACCGATAAACAGATAGCGCGCGCGCATCCGCTTTTGTATCCGCTGGCAACTTGCCTCCCGGGTACTTTGACATGCCATTACCCATATGGATTTCGGAACCTTACCGTTCTCAAAAAAGTCGCGGACGCGTTGGACGCGCAGGTCGAGATTCGCATCACGCCGAAAAAGATGAGCGCGGCGTCAAAATCAGTAAAGCGCGCAGAAATAAACAAAACGGACGAGTCGCTTTCGGCTCGTCCGTTTTGTTTATTCACGATTCTCGCTGAACGTTTGCTTTCTCACACTCCCTCCATCGCCATCACTTGTTCCGTTTGCTCGCGTTTTTCCCTTTCCGTTATCCATTCCTTGATCTTTTGCTCCAAAAAAAATTTCACGTCAGGATGATTCACGTCGCCTTTTTGAAACGCGTCGGCGAGTTCGGCAAACCAATCGTCAGCATAAACAACTGTCGCACCGACGACTTTCTTGGTGTCAGGATTCACTTTAAGGAACGCGTTGTGCTCATCATCAACAAGCTCTCCCGAAGCTGGCTGTGCTGGCTCATCATTGATGCGCAGATTGAGCTCATCGAAATCGTCTTGATGGTAATGGTCAACATAAGTGATAGTTACCTTTGCCATAGTCGCCTCATTCTCTGTTGAATCCTGTTGGTTGAAAACGCCGTCTGTACATATCCCTGCAATCGTGAATTTTCCTGAACAAACTTGACCGAAACATAAACCATATCGTTCTCGAATTCTCCAGTTAGCAACCTCGCCCTGTAATACGCATAAATTTGGCTGCCTGTACTTTTCGTTTGTGTAGATTTCGCATCAAAGTAAATTTCATCTGGATTTTCAATCGTGATTCTTATCGTGTCAAAATACGGTTCAAATTCGGTATGTTGCGCCACTATGTGTTTCCAAACATCTGCCGCCAATGAAACGCGAAAACCGCGTGGGTCAGAAGTTGTCCATAAAAGATTGCGCTCACTCAAATCAAATACTCCTCGAAAAAATTAGTCCAGATTCTGTGCGGATTCTAGCGCGAATCTTGGGGGCGGTCAATCCCGCGACTCACAAGCCATCTAATTCGTACACATCCCGCGCGTTTCCTCGCAAAATCATCTCTCCCATTTTTCCCGCGCGTCTTGCATCAATCAAACCCTCTGCAATAAATTCTTCCAGCGCTTGTCCCAACGCGCGGCGTCCCAATGTC
>CALMZO010000267.1 GCA_937870825.1 uncultured Chloroflexota bacterium
ACATGTCGGGCATTCGATGGCTCAAAATTTCCGAAGCGTTGGCGCGGGCGGGGCATCGCGTAGATATGGCAATTCGCAGCAACGCTGCCCCGTTGCCTCCGCATCCGAATTTGCGCCGCGTTGAATTGGAACACGTCAAGTGGAACGATTACGATGTCGTAAAAACATTGTTTCATCACGGCTTTGACGTACTGGAGAAATACGGCGGCGCAACGCATCCGTTTATCATTTCCAAATTGGGTTCCGTCGTCGGCGCGCGCGACATGAACGGAATTTTTTTTTATGGATGGGCGCGAAGCAAGTTATATGCCACACAGAAAAAAATTGCCCGCGCGAGTAAATATGTGACAGTGTTGAGTCCGCAAGCACGCGCATTGTGGCACGTATCACACGGCGGCGACGAAAAGGTTCTCCTTGTACCCGGCGCGGTGGACGCGGAAATTCCTCCCCCAACGCGTGACCCCTATCCGCAAGACCGCGCGCCGCGCGCGTTGTTTGCGGGGAATATCTATGACCAACACTCTCAACCGCACGCCAATCGCGTACTCGTCCAGAAATTGAACGCGTTAGGAAAACATTTGTCCGCGCGCGGAATTCGTTTGTACATGTTGGGCGTCGGCGATGTGTCGCATCTGGAGAACAAGTATGTGACGTACCTGGGCGCGGTGCACTATGAGGCGTCGTGGGACTATATCCATTTTGCGAAGGTGGGCATCGTCGTCAGCGCGGGAACTTTTATGCACAACAACGAAAGTACAAAAATCTATCATTACTTGCGCGCGGGCTTGCCTGTCGTGAGCGAAGCGGGTTTTCCGAATGACCATGTTGTGCGCCGCGCGAATTTGGGTTTCGTTGTCGAAAACGGCAACATCCCAAATATGGCAGAACACGTCGAACGCGCGGTGCATGCATCGTGGAATCGGGAACACGCGATACAATACATTCTCGCACATCACACTTGGGACAAACGCGTAGAGACATATGAGCAAATTCTGCGCGCCGTGTAATACACGATAAACAACTGACGTTTGACGTTTCACGTTTGCCATGTCCTTTTCCCCAACTGCCTCTATCGTCATCCCGGCGTACAATGCCCAGTCCACGTTGCGCGCGTGCCTCGAATCCGTGTGCGCGCTCGAATTTCCGCAAACGCAATTTGAAATTTTCGTCGTGGATAACAATTCGCACGACAACACGCGTAGCGTCATCCAAGCATTCGCGCCGCGCATACAGTACCTGTACGAAAAAAAACGCGGACCCGCCGCCGCGCGCAATTGCGGCATCGCGCACGCGCAAAACGAAATCGTCGCGTTCACCGATGCGGATTGTGTGGTGGAACGCGAATGGCTCGCGCAGTTGGTTGCGCCGTTGCGCGACGAAAACGTGGGCATCGTCGGCGGCGCGATTCGCGCGGTGAGTGTGGAAAATGCCGTTGAAAAATTCGGCGAACAGATTAACGACCAAGAAAAGGCGATTTGTCTGTACGCGCCGCCGCATGTCGCGTCGGCGAATTGGGCATCCCCGCGCGCGGTGTTGAATCAAGTCGGCAGGTTTGATGCAAATTTGCGCGGCGGCGAAGACACCGATTTGGCGTGGCGGATGTTGCAGCTGGGAAAACGCATCGCGTATCAAGCGACCGCGCGCGTCTATCATCGCAACGAAAGCACAATGCGCGGTCTGTTCCGGCAAGGATTTCAGCACGGCTACAATTCCATTTTCGTGAATCGCAAACACGAAAAATTTTTGCAAACCTTCGGACACCGCCGCTTTGCGCGCGTGAGCTATATTCGTCTGCTCACAAGTTTGCGCGCATATCTTGCCACGGGTTCGACGGACGCGTTGTGCGATGTCTCATTCAACGGCGGAAAAAAGTTGGGCAAGCTCGTCGGCTCGCTGCGCGCGGGATATTTGGAATTGTAGGGAATGATGACTCGAACAAATTATTGGAACTTGCTCCGCGAACTCACCGTTTCGCAAATCAAGCTCAAAGACCAAAGCACTTTTTTGGGATTCGTCTGGAGTTTTTTGAATCCGCTGCTCTTGGTCGCCGTGCTGTATATTTTTTTTCAAACGCGGCTCGCCGAAGGCATCGAACATTTTCCCCTCTACCTGCTCATCGGCGTCGTGCAGTACAATCATTTCGCCACCAGCACCAACACGGCGATGCACGTCCTTCACTCGATGCGTTCCCTCACGGGCGAAGTCGTTTTCCCAAAAGAAATTATGGTCGTCGGTTCCGTGTTGGCGAGCAGTTTTGAATTTGTTGTGGAGATGCTCATCCTCGTCGTCATTGCCGCGCTCGCGCAAATTCCACTGACCGCCGCGTTGTTGTGGCTGCCGTTTGTGGTGTTGATGCAAATTGTGTTCGTGTTGTGGATTTCGTTCGGGTTGGCGTGTTTGTACGTGTTTGTGCGCGACATTGAACATCTCTACACGGTCTTGCTGCGTTTGCTCTTTTTCATCACGCCGATTTTTTATGCGCCGACCTTTTTGGGTGAAACCGTGGCGCGCTGGATTGTGCGCGTCAATCCGTTGGCGGAATTGATGGCGCTCGCGCGCGGCATTTTGCTCGACGGGAGTTTTCCCGCGTCCTCGCAACTCGGTTTGTTTTTTATTCTGAATCTCGGCGCGCTGCTGCTGGCGTGGCGTTTTTTCAAATTTATGGAGCCGCGTTTCGCGGAACGCGTATGAACGAGCCAATCATTCGCGCGCAAGCGCTCGTCAAAACATTTCCACACCGCGCCGCGCCGCTGACGCTGTTTCGTCAAATCGAACATTTCGCGCGACGTCATCCCGAAGAAAAATTGTACGCGCTCTGCGATTTGAATTTTGAAATTGCGCGGGGCGAGTGGGTGGGCATCGTCGGCAACAATGGTTCGGGGAAAACGACGCTGCTCAAACTCGTCGCCGGATTGTATCCGCCCACGCGCGGCGCCTTGCGCGTGAACGGCAGTGTCACATTGCTGTCGGGTTTGGGAATCGGAATGATTGGAGAATTGAGCGTGCGCGAAAATATCTTTTTGTACGGCGCGCTCCAAGGGATTGCGCGGGCGCGACTTGAGCAGCAATTTCAAGAAATCATCGCGTGGGCGGAATTGCAAGAATTCGTGTACGCAAAATTTCAAACACTCTCATCGGGAATGCGCGCGCGGCTTGCGTTCGCGGTGTCGCGCTACAGCGAGAGCGCGGTACAGTTGCAAGATGAAGCATTGACCGCAGGCGATAAAGAGTTTGCAAAAAAATGTTACGCCTTTTACGAGACCGCGCGGGCAAGCAACCGAACCTTTTTGATTGCCGCGCACGATTTGAATTTTGTTGGAAATTTTTGCGCGCGCACCTTGTGGCTCGCCAAAGGCAGACAAATGGCGTTCGGCACAACGGCAGAGGTATTGGCGCAGTATCGCGCGTCACATGGCTAAAAAAATTTTGCTCGGTTGTTACGAAGTGCCGGGGTACGGCGGCGCAAGCACTGTAGCGTATTGTTTGTTCGAGGATTTGCAAAAGCAGGGGTTCGACGTTTCGTTTGTCAACCTCATCGGTCAAGAGGACGCGGCGTATTTGCGCGTGATGTACGGGGACGCGTTGGGCAATCCGCGCGGCTTGGCGAATGTGTACAACATTGTTTTGGAACGCGCGCCGTTTTTTCCGTCACCCGCGCACGAAAAATTGTCACAGCTCATTGCATCGCTCGCGCCGGACTTTATGATTGGGGTTGGATTCATCGCCGCGCTGCTTTTAAAGTCCTCCGCGCCGGACAAACGAATGATTTTCATCACAACGGGCTGTGACCAAGCGAAACAAGCGCTCGTCGAAAAACGCGTTCACAGTGTCACCCAACTGTTGGCACAAATCGAAAAACAAATCGCGTCAAAAAAATTTCATCTGCCGCCGCGCATCGCAGGCACGCGCGAAGCGCAGGCAGTTGTCGCCGCCGACCTCATCCTCATTCACGCCGACATGCTGCGCCCGTTGTTTGAATTTTATTTTCCCGCGCACGCCGTGAAAATTTTTCCCGCGACGTTTTGGCTTGCGGAATGGATTTGTCAAGACGCCGCGCCGTACCAACATTTGCGCCGCGCGTTCGCGGAACGCGAAATAGATGTTTTGTTTATTGCGAGCGGTTGGGAACGCGTCGAAAAAAATTGGGAACTCGTACGCGCGTTCATCGCAAAACATCGCGCATGGAACATCCACGTCGTCAGCGCCATTGCGGAACGCGCGGGACATGCGACGTATCACGGACTTGAGACGGAGCGCGCGAAATTATTCGCGTTGCTCGGAAATGCGCGCGTCGTGGTGTCACCGTCGCGCCACGACGCCGCGCCCGGCATTTTATGGGAAGCGGCGATGCTCGGCTGCAACATCGTCGCGTCAAAAAATTGCGGCAATTGGGAATTGTGTCATCCCGCGCTGCGCGCGGAATCGCTGCGCGTCGAGGAATTTAGTTCTTGTGTGGAACGCGCGCTTGTGCGAGAGTATCCTCAAAATCTAGAAAAATTTTTTCAACCGTCGTCGCGCCAAATGCTGTTGGAAATTTTGGAGGTGTTTTGAATCATTGAAAAATCGCGCCGTCCGCTTCGCACACAATGAGGCGCAGTGGTAAATCTTGCATCAGCTCTTGTTCGTTTGGTTGATACCAACGGTCAGGAAACGTATTGAAATATACAATCACCGCGCGTCCCGATGCGAGTCTATTTTTGACTTGAGCCATTTCCGCGAGGAACGCTTGATTTTCGAGCATGTTCATCTTGTCCACTTTGTTCGGCGTGCGCTGCACCCGGCGTCCGGTCAAAAAATAAACCGCATCTGAACCATTGCTGATAACGACAACGTGCGGCGGCAATGTCTTGATGCGCGCAATCGTCGGCGAAGTGTGCCAAGCGATGCTGTTGTAGCCCAAGCCCTCGACGCGGCTGCGTTCCACAAAGCGGATGCCCGCGCCGAATGAATACCCCAACACCGCCATCGTAAGGACGGCAATGCCGAATTGGAGCAAGATATTTTTTCGCGCGAAAAAAGAAATCAAAAACGAAGCGATGCTCAAAAAAAGAATCACGCCCGCGACAAAGATGGGCGACAACGCGCGTGAATGCAATTCCAACGCGGGACCCAGAAACATTCGCGCGAGTATATTCACGCCGAGATAGGCAAACGCAAACAGCGCGACAATGCCTGCGAGAGGCGGCACGCGCGCCAACACCGTTTTTGGCAACGCGCGATTGGCGCGTTGACGCCACACATAGCCCACACCGAGCATCAAGAGAATCACGAACGCCGCAGCCATCCATGGACGATAGCGCGCCAAAAGCGGAATGCCCGCGGGAACAATCCACATGCTGATATTTTCCAAGCCCGCGCGAATATAGTCCCACGGTGGCAATTGAATTTGAAACATGCGCCGCGTCGGTTGGCGCGTCATCCAAAACGCCAACGGCAAGAGCGTGAGCGCGGCGAAAAAAATGGCAGAAGCGATTTTGCGACGCAGAGCGCCGGGGGACAGAATAATGAGCGCGGCAATTCCGCACAAGCCGAGCGAAATGCCGACATAGCGATTCACTGCCGCCAAACCCATTGCCACTGCCGCGATGGCGAGCCAAAAGAGTTGTGGGGATGAAATGAATTGGGCAAGCGCAATCATTCCGCTCAATGCCAAAAAAATAAACAACGGTTCCGACCACGCCATCGTGTGAATCGTCAGCATGGTGCCGGAAGAAACCATCAACGCCGCGCCAAACAACGGAACCCAAAACGAATTGCGCGTGATGTGTTGCAGCGCGATGCCAACCAAAAGGATATTGCATCCGAAAAGAATTGCATTGAGGGGACGCGCCGCCGTTGACGGGTCTCCCGTAACGAGTCCGCCCAACGCGAGCAGCGCGGGATACAACGGCGGAAAATCTCCGCCGCTTTGCAGAGGAAACTGAAAACCAAGTCGGTTCAACATTCCGCGCGCGATGCTGATATAAACGGTAGAATCAGGCGAAACACCCACGCCGCGCGTCGTCGCGCGCAAAACAAAAAACACACCGAGCAACGCGAGCGTACCAAGCGCGAGCCACCACAATGCGCGCAGCGCGGCATCCTGAGTGCGCGCGCAATTGAAATTTTTTATTTTCGTCAGCATGGAACGTGATTCTAAATGAGTGTCCAAGGGCGAGCAAACAGAAAAATATGGCTGTCGTTACGATAGCCATGCCCGCGCGCAACGCGGCAAAATTTATCCGCCAAGCGATATCCAGCATCCGACAACAAACCGATACGGATTGGGAATTGTTTGTCGTTGACGACGCATCCGAGGACGAAACGGCGAATGTGGTGCGCGCGTTTGACGACGCGCGCATCACTCTCTTGACGAACGAAACGCAGTGCGGCATCTGGGCGTGTCACAATCGGATTCTGGAATCGAGTCACGCGCCGTACATCGCGCACATCGACGCGGACGATTTCATTTTACCCGGCGCGTTACGCAAAATGGTACACGCGCTGGAGAATAATTCGCGCGCGGGACTCGCGCACTGTCAATTTTATGATGTGGACGAACAAGGCGTTGTGCGGCGCGATATTTTTTTGCAGCGCGCCAAATTGTACGAACAGCGCGCGCGCGGCTTTGATTACCGCCGCGAGCTGCTTGCGCAAGGCACCGTCACGAGCGGTCTGCGAACGTACCCGCGCCGCGTGCTGGATGAGCTCGGCGGATTTAACGAGACGGTTCAATATGGGGGCGATTTGGAAATGGCGCTGCGGATTGTGGAACATGGCGAAATCGCGTTCGTGCCGGAATTTTTGTACGCGCGGCGGCTGCACGCGCAGAACACAACCGAATCCCTTTCATTCAAATCGTGGCGTTATTTGTGGCAGCGTTTTCAAATGTGTCGCGCGCTGTCGCGTTCACGACAGGTCACCTATTTTCATCACGAACCGTACAATCTCCATCGGCTCTTGCTCACGGGTCTTGCCGACACGTTAGGAATTCCGCGCGCACAAGCATTCGTGAGTGAAAAAATTTTCATGCTCCCGCGTCAAATGCGCGCCAAGCTCTCTGCAAACATCGCGACGCCGCTCCGCAATTCCTTGTACGAATTCGCGGTGAATCACGGCGCATGGTGGCGTTTGCATTGGCGCACGCGTCCGCGCGCACGCGGCGCGCCGAAACGCATTGGCTATTACAAATGGCGGTTCCCCGATTTGAGCGAAACGTTTATTCTGCGCGAAGTGAACGCGCTGCGCGACGCGGGAATGAATGTCGAAATGTTTGCCGATGAGCCGGGCGGGCTTGAATCTTCGCCGCATGTCGCAACAACGCATTACTTGATGCCACGCGACGCGAAACGGATTGCGCGCGCGAAATCTGTTTTCAAACGGCGCGCGCGGCTGCGCTATTGGAATGTTTTTTTGTACACGGTTCTGCACCGCTACGGCGAATACAAAACGTGGCATGAAGATTGGAGTGTCTTTGAATGCGCGGTGGACTTGGCGCTGCACTTGAACGAATACAACGTCTCGTATTTGCACGCGCCGTGGGCAGACCGCACCGCGTTTATTGCCATGCTCGCCGCCGCGCTGCTCGACATTCCGTACAGTGTGCAGGGACGCGCGCACGACTTGCATCGCCACAAATTTCAATTCGGATTGCGCGAAAAGTTTTCCAACGCGGCGTTCGTCATTACCAATTCCGACTATAACGCGCGCACTATCAAAACGTATCTGGACACGCGCAATCCTCCGCCGTTGCGCGTCATTCGCAATCTCTTTCCATTGGAACAATTTCAACCGCGCACGCGCAGCAACGCATCGCCAATGTTTCAGATTTTGTGCGTTGCGCGTTTGATTGAAGAAAAAGGATTGGTGTACTTGATGCACGCGTGCGCGGATTTGCGCGCGCGGGGCGTACCGTTTTGTTGTGAAATCATTGGCGCGCCCGAAGAACCGACGTACATCAATTATTGGCTTCAGCTCAAACACTTGCACCAAAAATTACAGCTGCAAAATTGCGTTTCGTTTCGCGGCGCGCAGCCGTTTGAAAACATTCTCGACGCGTATGCGCGCGCCGATTTGTTTGTGCTGCCGTGTGTGCTTGCCGAAAATGGCGGACGCGACATTTCGCCCAATTCGCTCATCGAAGCAATGGCAATGGGCTTGCCCGTGATTTCGACGCAGTTCGCCGCAATTCCGGAAATCGTCGAACAGGGCGTCAGCGGCATTCTCGTCCCGCCGAACGACGCGAACGCGTTGGCGGACGCAATGGCACAACTGCTCAATGCGGAACCACTGCGCCGCGCATTGGGCGCACGCGCGCGTGAACGCGTTGAGGCGCGCTACGACGCGCGAAAAAATGTCGCGCAGTTTGTTGAGATGTTTTCAAATCCTTTTGGTCTTGAATGAAACGTCTGCTCATCGTCAATCCCACCTTGCGCGTCGGCGGCGTCGAACGCAAAATCGCAGACATTGCAGACTATCTCGCGCGACATCCGCGCGAAAATACGCGCGTGGATTTGATTTTGGAAGAGTCACCGCCGACCGATTCGAGCCAAGCCATTTTTTTTAAAAGTGTTCAACAATCACCGGTTCACATTCATTTTAATTCCTTGCGCGCAATTCCTTTTTTCTTGTACTTGCTGTGCCAATTCGCGCGGCTCAAACCCGACATCGTTCTCGCATTCTCGCGTCGTCCCTCCGTTCTTGCCCTTACGCTCCGCGAAATCCTGCGGTGGCGCAGGTTTCGGCTGGTGCTGGGCAACGACAGCATCGCTTCACAAGACTTGGGCTTGTACGTGCGACATCCGCTCGTCCAACGAATTTTGAAAACACACATGCAAATGTTGTATCCGCGCGCCGACTTGATTCTCGCGCCGAGTGAAATATCGAAACGCGATTTGATAACTCATTTTTACGTCGCGCCCGAAAAAATCCGCGTGCTGAAAAATTGGACGCCGCAGATTGAATCGGCGGAGCTTCCGAAAAAATTTGATTTGGTTTATGTCGGACGCGTGGACAAGGTAAAACAGCTCGCGCGTCTCGTCCAAATCGCGGCGCAGGTGCGTCAAGCGTTTCCACAACTGCGCGTCGTCATCGTCGGCAACGGAACGGAGATGGAAAATGTACGGCGCGCAACACGCGAACATGGACTCGAGAAGAATATCGAATTTGTCGGCTTTCAAGCAAACGTTGGAACTTGGCTCGCCCAATCGAAAATTTTTTGCTTGACCTCACAGTTTGAAGGGTTGCCTATCGCGGCATTGGAAGCGATGGCATATGGTTTGCCGATTGTGACATTTGCGTATGATGGAGCAGAGGAACTAGTGCAGCATGGAGAAACCGGCTTGCTTTGCGCGAACGAACAAGAATTTTCGGAGGCGCTCGTGACATTGCTCGCCGATGATGAACTGCGCGAACGCATGGGCAATCGCGCGCGCGAATTCGTCCAGCACGAACACGGCGAACATGTGTTGGCGCAATAT
Organism: uncultured Chloroflexota bacterium; assembly: GCA_937870825.1. Lineage (GTDB taxonomy): Bacteria > Chloroflexota > Anaerolineae > UBA4142 > SHND01 > SHND01. The sequence continues at coordinate 9,459 of CALMZO010000267.1, forward strand.
GTTGACTTGATTTTTGAATCGCGTTGACGTTTCACGTTTCTCGTTTCACGTTTCTCGCTTCTCGCTTCTCGTTTCTCAACCTATGCTCACCCGTCCGCTCTCCTTTTGCATGATTACAACATTCTATCCGCCGTACAATTTTGGCGGCGATGGAATTTTTGTGCAGCGTCTCTCCAATGAACTCGCCGCGCGCGGACATCACGTCGAAATTATTCACTGCACCGACGCGTATCATGCGCTTGAGCCCACTATTCCACAGAACGGATTTGTCGAGCATCCGAACATTACGGTGCATCGGCTCACGAGCCGCGCCGGACATTTGTCGCCGTTCGTCACACAACAAACGGGACATCCGTTTTTCAAACGCGCCTCTTTGGAAAAAATCATGGCGCGCGATTTTGATGTCATTCACTTTCACAACATTTCGCTCGTCGGCGGACCAAAAATTTTGGAATACGGGCGCGGCGTAAAACTGTACACGATGCACGAGTACTGGTTGATGTGTCCGATGCACCTTTTGTTGCGCGCGAATGGCGAGGTATGCACCAAGCGCGAATGTTTTCGCTGCACGCTCGAACACAAACGTCCGCCGCAGTGGTGGCGCTATTCGTCGCTGCTGCAAAATTCACTGCGCCATCTCGACGCGGTGATTACGCCCAGCCGGTTCAGCAAATCGCAGTACGACGCGCTGGGCGCAGCGATTCCCGCGCGACACCTTCCCAATTTTGTGAGCGACAGCGAAAGCGCGAAAGAGGATTCAAACGCGGCGCCGTACTTTTTGTTCGTCGGACGACTCGAAAAAATCAAGGGCGTGCAAACGATTTTGCCGCTGTTCCGCGAACGCAAAAACGCGCGGCTGGTGATTGCCGGTACGGGCAGTTATGAAAATGAATTGCAACAGCTCGCGCGTAACAGCCCCAACATTCAATTTCTCGGACAGCAATCCTTTGCGCAGCTCAAGCCGCTGTATCGTAACGCACGCGCGGTAATTTTGCCGTCATTGTGGTACGAAGTGTTTCCGCTCGTCGCGCTGGAAGCGTTTCAACAAAAAACGCCGCTGCTCGCGCGCAATCTCGGCGCGCTGCGCGAAATTGTCCAAGCGAGTGGGGGGGGGTGGAATTACGACACCGACGCAGAGTTGGAGACGCTGCTCGAAGATGTTTTACAACATCCGGCAGAACGAAAGCGGCGCGGCGAAAACGGGTACGCGAACTATCGCCGCGACTGGACCGCAGACGCGCACCTGAAACGCTATTTTGAATTGCTCGAGGAATTGCAGCAAAAACGCCGCGCACAAGCACCTGCACCAACGAAAGAAACTTTCCAACAATGACAGAAAATCTCATTCTCATCACGGGCGCAACCGGCAAAGTTGGTCAAGCATTCCTCCAACGGGTCTTGCGCGACCCGCAATACCAAGCTCTCAATCTGCGCGCGCTGTGTCACAACCGAACGCCGGAGCCGGGCGAACGCGTCCAAATTCTGCGCGGCTCGATAGAACACCGCGCGGTGGTCGAACGCGCGATGGATGGCGTCACGCATGTGCTTCATCTCGCCACCGTCAAAGAGACGCCCGACCAAATTATGGATGTCGCGGTGAAAGGACTGTTCTGGCTCCTCGAAACCGCGCGCACAAGTCCCACATTTCAGCAAATCATTTTGCTCGGCGGTGATGCGGCAGTCGGACATTTTTTCTATCCGCATCCGCTTCCCGTCACCGAACAGCAAAAGCATTCTGCCTATCCCGGCTGTTATGCGCTCTCCAAAGTTCTTGAAGAAGTGATGCTCGAACAGTATTTCATCCAATCTGATTTGAACGGCTGCACGCTGCGCGCGCCGTGGATTATGGAAAAGGATGATTTCAAATTTTCACTTTCCTTTGGCGACGACGTGTTTGGCGGACCGCGCTGGCGCGAATTTGTTGGGGCGGAACGCGCGGACGATTTTGTGAAAACGCAAACCATTCCCTTGATGCTTGACCGCGACGGCAAACCGGTGAAACGCAATTTTGTGCATGTGGACGATTTGGTCGAGGCCATCTTGCGCGCGCTCGACAATCCGAGCGCGCGACAGCAAACATTCAATATTTGTATGGACGAACCGGTAGATTACGCGGCGGTGGCAAAGTATCTTGAAGAATCACGCGGGCTGCCGTCGGTGGAAATTCGCACGCCGTATCATTCAACGTGGCTCGACAACACCAAAGCAAAATTTTTATTGGACTGGCGTCCGCAATACGATTTGAAAAAAATGATTGATGCCGCGTGGGCCTATCAACGTTCGGCAGATGACCCGCGCGTTGTTTGGTATCCGGGTTAAGAGGATGAGACAAAAAATTTTGTTGGAGAATGCGCGGCGAATATTGAAATTGCAAAATCAACTGTTGCTCTGTTCCCCGTTCGCCTCAACTCGTCCCTCATTCACCTTCAAGATTTTGGCGCGTTCCAAAAACTCGTCCGTGAAATCATCCAAATCCGTCGCGCTGACGATGGCTTGCTGCGCGTTGAGAATCGCGTGCGAGAGCGCGGCGCGCCGCGGTTTGTCGAGTTCGGACATGACATCATCTAGTAACAGAACAGGTTCTTCGCCCGTTTCCGCGCGCATCAATTCAATCTCTGCAAGTTTGAGTGAAACCGCGATGGTGCGTCCTTGCCCGCGCGACGCGTAGGTCGTCATGTCCACGCCGTCAATGGTGAATCGCAAATCGTCGCGGTGCGGACCGACGAGCGTGAGCGCCGCGCCGACTTCTTTTGTTCGCAATTCCGCGAGTTGTTGTTTGAACGCGAGCGAAATGTTTTCCAAAGGCGCGGAGGGAGGTGAAATGCCGAGACCGAGTTGTCTTGTTTCGGGTTGCGTAAATGCTTCGTTCGGAATCGTCGGTTGATAATGCAATTTCAGCGGTTCGTGTTTGGCGGTGAGGCGCGGGTGAATTTCGGCGACGAGGTTGTTGTACGAATCAATCGCTTGCGCGCGGCGCGCCATGAGGTACGCGCCATTTTCCACGAGTTTGTTGTTCCACGGTTCCAATTCTGCCGCGTTGTACGAACGTTCGCGAAATTCTTTTAACAACGCGTTGCGCTGTTCCAACACACTGCCGTACTGCGATAGCGCGCGCGAGTATTTGGGGTCAATTTGCGAAAGCGTCGTGTCGAGATAGCGGCGTCTATCGCCGGGCGAACCAAATACCAAATCCAAATCTTCGGGCAAAAACAAAACGACGTTCAGATTTCCCAAGAGGTCGAGCGCGCGTTTGTTGACGCCGTTGACCTTGATGCGTTTGCTCACACGCGCGGTACTCAAATTGCGTTCTTCGCCTGTCACCAACACAATTTCCAAATCCACCGTTTGCTCGCTCGCGCGCACTACGCGTGCCTGGACGCGCGCGAACGGAATGGGTTCACTCGCCGCGCCGAAATGAATCAATTCCCGTTCCGCGCCCGCATGCGGCGAACGCGCGGTAGCAAGGAAAAAAATCGCTTCGAGCAAATTTGTTTTGCCCTGCGCGTTGTTGCCGTGCAAGAGCGTGATGCCCGAAGTGAAATCTATTTCGAGATGCGCGTAATTGCGAAAGTGCGAGAGGGCAAGATGGGAAAGAAGCATATTCGACGGAGGACGAATGACGGATGACGAACACGCTACAGTCATTCGTCATTCGTCGTTCGTCATTCACAGACTGAACGCTCTACGAACATCCGGCACGAGCAAGTAAATGAAAATGATGATGGGCAAGAGCGCATTGGTTACAACGGTCGGAACTGCCGCGCCGCCGCTGCCGATGATGCCGATGATGACGCCGAGTACCGAAATGCCTGTGGCGACAATGCCGAACCACCATGCCCACGAACGCAAATTCCACGCGCCGTAGGCAAAGATGATTTGCAAAATCGGACCGACGACTAACAAGGCGCTCACGACAATTCCAATTGCGCCGAGGATTTGCGTGACGCCCGTCGGAATTATCGCCCCGATGACGCTGATGCCAAGCAGCGGTGACACGCCACACAACCCGAGCAAGCCGCTGATGAGTGAGAGAATAGCAATCACCGTAACCCCGGTGGGACGAGCCATTTTGTTTTCCTCCATGAAATCGCGCGAACGTTATTGTGCATTATAAACGCAAATGGGGCGCGCGGACATTGACGTTCGCGTGTTGCCAATGATAGAATCGCGTAGATGCGCCGCCACCCCATTGCATATTACGCACTACTCTTTGGCGGTGTAACAGTGCCGGCAACAATTGCGCTCGCGCTGTTCGCGCCCGCGTTTTGGTGGATTGCGTGGCTGTCCGTGATTTCAATCGTCACGTTGATTGCGTTTCGCTATGACAAAGCAATCGCCGGTTCTAATCAGACGCGCGTACCGGAGGCAGTGTTGTTGGGACTGGTTGCGCTTGGCGGAACGATTGGCGGGGCGCTCGGTATGTGGGCTTTTCGGAAGCGACATAAGACCGACAAATTTTCTTTTCGCGTGAAATTTTTTGCCATCGTCGTTGTACAAATCCTTCTCATCGTTATTTACGTGTGGAATCGGTTTCAAGGGTAAAAATGGAATGAAGGAAAATCTACGCGCGCTTTTGGATTTTGCAATGGAGACCGCGTATCTCGCGGGACGGCTCACACTCGGCTATTATCAAGCGGGACTGCAGCCGGATTTCAAGGCGGATGATTCGCCTGTGACGATTGCGGATAAAAAAGCGGAAGAGCTCATTCGTGCGCGCATCGAAAAAAATTTTCCGCGCCACGAAATTTTGGGTGAAGAATTTGGTCATGGCGAAAAATTTCAACACGCAAGTCATCGTTGGGTGATTGACCCGATTGATGGAACAAAATCCTTTACGCGCGGCGTGCCGTTGTATTCCGTACTCATCGGCTTGGAAATTGAAAATACTGTCGAGGTGGGCGTCGCGTATTTTCCCGCGTTGGATGAAATGATTGCCGGCGCGATGGGCGAAGGATGTTGGTGGAATGGACGCCGCGCGCGCGTTTCCGATGTGAGTGATTTGTCACGCGCATACGTGGCGTTCAGCGACCCGCGTTTGTTTGATAATCACAATCGCCGCGCAGAATGGGAACGCATCAAAAATGCAACGTACTTTCGCGGGGGCTGGGGCGACGCGTACGGCTATTTATTGATTGCGACAGGACGCGCGGAAGTGATGCTCGACCCGATAATGGATGCGTGGGACTGCGGACCGTTTCCGCCAATTTTGTCCGAAGCGGGCGGCTACTTTGGTGATTGGAAAGGGAATCGTACGATTTGGGGGAATGAAGCATTGGGGACGACGAATGTGTTGTTGCCGCAGGTGTTACGGTTGATTGAAGAGTAGCAACTATCAAGTAGCAGGCAGCATGTGAGCATCATCCCTACTACCTGCTACTTGCTACATACTCTTCACCATATACAACCCATCCCACTCGAACCCCAATTTGCGATAGTATTCGCGCGTGCCGATGGCGGAAATGACGGCGATGCGTTTGAAATTCGCGCTGCGCGCAATGTGCTGCGCGTGTTCGGCGAGTTTTCTGCCCAGTCCTGAATGCTGTGCTTTTCCCGAATCGTTCGCGCCCAGTTCGAGCGCGGGTCCGTAAATGTGCAGTTCACGCACTATCGCGCAGCCGTGCAGTTCCGGCAAAATTTCCTCGCGCGGCACATTTTCATGCGGCAAACTCAATCGCAAGAATCCCGCGAGTTTTCCACTCGGCGTCACGTACTGCAAAAAGTGTTCTGTCGTCGCGTCGGTCTCGTACTGATAATTTTGAATTTCTAATTTTTCAATTTCTAATTTTTCGCCGCGCACTTCACGACAACGGATACACTGACACTGCCACCCGCGCTTTTTCATTTCCTGTTGAACGACGACGCGCAGATGCGATTGCGTGCTGCTTGCGGTGATGTATTGCGCGGGAATGTCGCGGATAACGCGATTGATGCGGCAGTAGGGGGGGGTGAAACGTTTTGCCTGCGCGAGCGTTTCAATCAATTCCGCGTCGGTGTACGGGCGATATTTTCCCTCTTGCCATATCTCGTACAATTTCGTTCCTTCGAGCAACATCGTGGGATAAATTTTCAATTCATCAGGGCGCAGCGCGACATCATTCCACAAATTTTCATAATCGCGCACATCACTTTCCGGCGTCGCGCCGTACAAATTCGGCATCCAATGCAAATGCAATTTGAACCCTGCGAGCCGCAACAGACGCACCGCGCGGCGCGTGTCCTCAATCGTGTGGTCACGTTTGTTCAATTCTAAAATGCGATTGTCCGTACTCTGCGCGCCGAGTTGGATTTTCGTCATGCCGAGCCAACGCAAGCGGCGCACCTCGTCCATGTCAATATAATCGGGACGCGTCTCTATCACCATGCCGACATTTCGGTGTCTCGCCTTCTCGTTTCTCGCCTGTGCTTCTTCCAATGTCCGCGCGGGTTCTCCATCATTCATCGCGTCCAAACATCGCCGCACGTACCACTCTTGATATTTTTTCGGATACGCCGACCATGTAGCGCCGATGATGAGCAATTCGATTTTATCAATCGGATGTCCCATCGCTTCAAGCGCGTCCATGCGCGCTTTGGTGGATTTGTACGGGTCATAACGCGCGCGCATCGCGCGCTGCACCGCGGGTTCATCTGGCAAATAGCTGCGCGGCACGCCTTTTGCGTCGGGACAAAAAATGCAATCGGCGGGACACGGATACGGACCCGTCAACACTGCGACAGGCGCGACGCCGCTCATTGTGCGCGTCGGTTTCATCCGCAGGCGTTCAAACAATTCGCGCTCGAACGGAATGACACCTTGTGCGGCGAGTTCTTTGTACGCCGAAACGACTTGCCACTGCGCGACAGAATTTCCATCCGCGCCGTGAACATGTTTCACGAGCAGCGCGTTGAGCTGCGTAGGTGAAAGTTGTTCCGACGCGCGCACGGCTTCAAAAAAAGTTAACAGCTGAGTTGTTTCCATTATCACTAAATCAAGCGTATCCCCGCTTTGACCGCTTCAGAAATAATCGTCGGCGCATCCTTCCAGCGTTCAAATTCTGTGGGCGTGTAACAGAGTGGGTCAACGATGGATGTACGGTCATCCCAGATTCCTGTTTTTGTGAGAAACGTCGAGCGACGTTTGGTGCGTTCGCCGCGCGCAAATTTCTTGGAAACCACCAACACATCCAAATCGCTCCAGCGTTGGGGTTTGCCGTGCGCGTACGAACCAAAAAGCCACACTTGTTCAGGCGCGTATAATTTTTGAATGTTGGGTAAATGATTTTTTACAAACTCATTTACTCTTGGATGGCTTAGGCGTTTCTGAACGTTCTTTTTGTACATCTTGGCACTCCGTTTGAATCATCGGTAATGCAAGCGTGGTCAACTTGATGATTTTCCGCGCGTCCTTTTCCAACGACTGCTCGCACAAAACATTTGCCATCTGCGATTATAATCTTAACTGTGGACGCCGAAACCGTCAACCAACTTGTCGCCCTCAACCGCAAATTTTATTCCCAATTCGGCGCGGATTTTTCCAATTCGCGTTCGAGCGAACGCTTCAACATCGAACCGTTTCAAAAATATCTGGCGAACGATATTCGCCTGCTCGACGCGGGGTGCGGGAACGGGCGTTTGGCGGGAACGTTGGAACGCGCGGGATTCTCGCTCGATTATGTGGGCGTTGATGGTTCGGAAGAACTCGTCGCGTTCGCGCAGAAAAACAACGCGGCGTCGGAAAATGTACGCGCGCAATTTCACATTGTTGACCTCACAACGCGCGATTGGCGCACTGAATTGCGCGACGCGTCACCATTCGACGTTGTCGTCGCCCTCGCGGTCTTGCACCACATTCCAAGTTTTGCATTGCGCGCGAATGTTTTAAAGGAAATTCGCGCAGTACTAAAACCGCGCGGCATGTTCATCATGAGTAATTGGCAATTCTTGAATAATGAACGCTTGCGAAAAAAAATTGTCGCGTGGGATAAAATCGGGCTGAGCGACTCTCGACTAGAGACCAACGACTATCTCCTCGATTGGAAACGCGGTGGAGTCGGCTTTCGCTATGTGCATTTCGTTGATGAAAAAGAAGTTGAGCGTTTAGCCGACGCAAGTGGATTCCAAGTTATCGAACAATTTTACGCGGACAACGATTTGAATTTGTACAGCATCCTGCAATCTGACGAATAGAAAGAGAATCCGCGAACAACACAAGTACGCGAATGAGATTCCTCACTCGCCGCGATCGGCGAACCGTTCGCAATGACAAATTCGTGAAATTCGTGTTGTTCGCCGATAAATCCTTCCGTGACGATCAACTATTCCGAACGCCTCGCGCGCACGCGCGCGAAAATGGACGAACTCGGCATCGGCTTGCTCTATATTCCGCCTTCGACGAATCTCGAATGGCTGCTCGGCATTCCGCGCGAGCGTCCGAGTTTTACGAATGTGGTGTATCCGGGCGGATGGCTGAATGGCGCGTTCGTCGGATTGACGAAAGGTCCGCTTCTCGCGGTGCCGCGCATGTTTGCGGAATTTGATTTGGGCAACGTGCCGGGGATGGATTTGAGAATTCTCCAGGATCGCGATGACCCGGTTCAACTCGCGCGCGATGTTCTGCGCGAATTTGATTTGCGCGGAAAACAAATCGCGCTCGAAGAGCGAACGTGGGCGAGCAGCGCGTTGAATCTGCAAACGCTGTTGCCCGAAAATAAATTCACGCTCGCATCGCGCGTGTTTCAACCGTTACGCATGATTAAAGACGAAACCGAAATCGCGTTGATGAAACGCGCGGGCGAATTGGTGGATTTGGCGATGGCGGAGGTGTTGAAAAAATTGCGCGTCGGCGTGAGCGAACTGGAAATTCTCACCGAGATTGATTATCAGTTGCTGCGGCTCGGTTCGCAGGCAACTTCGTTTCCAACTTCACTCTACATCATCAATCCGAAACGCGAAAGCGAAATGGTTCACGTCAAAGGCAAGAGTACACATCCGATTGAAGCGGGCATCGCGGTGCCGTTCGACTTTGGCGCAATCTACAACGGTTACTGTTCCGATTTTGGACGAACGGTGTGGATGGGCGAACCGCCTGCCGAATACATTCGCACGCACGAACTTGTGATGCAGGCGCAGCGCGCGGGCGCGGACGCAATGAAAGCGGGCCAAGTAACTGCCGCCCAAGTTGACCATGCCGCGCGCAAAATTATCGAGGACGCAGGATACGGCAAAAATTTTCGTCATCGCCTGGGACACGGCATCGGCATGGACGTTCACGAGCCGCCGTTTCTCACGAGTCACGACGAAACGATTTTGCAGAATGGTATGACGTTCACCGACGAGCCGAGTATTATTTTGGACGACAGGTGGATGGTGCGCGTGGAAGATGTGTTTGTAGTGCGTGACGATGGCGGCGAAGCATTGAGTCATTGTTCGCGCGAATTGATGGCGGTGTCATAGAAACAACGGTGCGATGTGCCACATCGCACCGTTTTGTTAAATCGTCTTTTTAGAGCCGCCGTCCGGTCCGTGCGTCAATAAAATATCGCCCCCTTCGGGCAGGGCCGCTTGCAGATGCACGGGGCGCGTCCACAAAGTGTACAAATACTTTAAGGTCTCTTGCGCGTACGGAATGTCGAGCGGCGCGTCATTGTGACGATGCAGCAAAAAGAGTTCGCCGCGATTTTCATAATTCGCATCAATGAGGTCAATGATGGGGCGTCCGAAATTGGTGAGTTGAAAGAGTAGCCGCTGTTTGATGGCTTGAAATTCACGGCTTGCAATTTCGTACTCTTGCATCACCGGATTGTATTCATACGTGAACAAAAGATGCCGGCGGCAAAATTCTTCGGTGAGAAATTCGTCAATGAAACCGACGTCGTTGTAAATCTGCCGCACTTGGAAAACTTGGGCGCGTCCGAGTCCCGCGTGCGTATTCCAATCTCTCCGCGTTTGCACGTCTTGACATGCTTCGTATTCTGCGCCGAACGCGCCGCGATTCCAGCGGTCCTCAACGTCGCGGTACAGTTCGAGCCCGATTTTGTAGGGGTTAATATGTCCGGGCTGCATCGCCGTTGTGCCGGAATGATGGTCGGCATAATCAATCACTTCCGAAGGATGCAGCGCGCGGGTGGTCATGATCTGCGTATGACAATACGAGTTATGATTGACAAAGCCGTTGGCGACATAACAATGAGATTCTTCAACCGTAATGTCATACACGTCCGCCTGTCCCTGCACAATTGAAACAACTGTATCTGCTTCGTCTTCGCGCTTGAACCACTGATGTTCGTTGATGTAGGCGGCAAGGGCAGTTTGCTTTTCGTGCCGTTGGAAGCCGACGTGCTGTTGGAACAAGAGAGCAGAGTACCCCTTGACTTCCAAGTGCTGGCATCCATCCGCCTGCGCGCGCTGCCTTGAAAGAATTCCCAAATTCAGCAAGACAATTTGCGACACACGAATCAACTCGCGACTGGCGCTCGAAAGAATAATTCCGTCGGGTCCGGCATAGGCATCCGCGTCAAAATAACCACGCAAGAAGGCAATTTGTATTGCGCGTGGAGAGCGTAATACAACTGGAGGGAATTTCTTGGCTGGCGCAAGCGCCGCAAGGTCAATGCCTATTTCTGCCAAAAAACGCAAGCATTCCCGCGAATGCACTTCTACACGCCAACGCCCGCCCTTTTCTGTAGGATCCCAGCGAACACCGGCTCTTAAACCAAGCGTGTGTGTCATCAATTGTGCCAGATATTCCGCATGCGATTGAGCTCCGGTCGTAATTGCTATGCCCGATTTAGTACGATGCCCATCGCCCACAAACGCCCCCAGGATATATGCGAGGTCTTGATCAAGGTATTTTGGAATACGCATCAACTGCCGTGTATTGAGAACCCTGCGCATGTTGGCTGAACGATAATTCAGTCGCTTGAGCGCGAGAGAAATTTGCTCGTCGCTTTCTGTGCGGCGTCCCTCAAGAAAGCGATGCACCGTCGTTTCCGAGACGCCTGCGAGAATTGCTACATCACGCGCACTGGGGCTGATCTCACTGCCCTGAAAATCAAGTTGGACGGGTTCGGTTGGCCACAGATTTCCACCACGTGCCATTTTAAGACTATCGCCAATTTGCAGGTCAGACAGAAACGCCCAACTACCATCTGCCCGTTGAACGCGATGTTTATAGGCGCCTTCCAACATCAGTCCGCGTTGTGTAGTGATTTGGAGTGTAGGTACCGCCCTTTCTTTGTGAAAATCGCTAATCCGGTGTGGTGCGGCGTTGGGACCGCTGTCTACCTGAATACGTTGGCGGTTCGCGTAAACTTCAGCGAATGGCAAGATTCCTTTTTCTGTGACGAGGAGGGAATCTCCTGTCGCACACGCCCAACCTTCATTCATGATTTTCGTCTGCGCTTGCGGCGCAAAATAGTACGCCTCTTCGCGCACAATATCCAGCACATCGCGCTGCCAATTTTCGAGCGGCGCGTGTTCCAACAAAAATAACAACACATCGCGTTCCGGTTCGGCGGGAAACTTTTTTTGCTGTTCCGCTTCGGCTTGCAGCAACCGCTGCTGCGCGGCGAGAAATTCCGGCGGATTGATGAACGCATCCATGTAATCGCGCGCGCGCATTTTGTGCACGATTGGAATTTCCTCGTCGCTTGCTTGCTCAATCACGGGACGCCGCCGAATGCCCGCCGCTTGAATGTCAATCAAATTGTCGAGCGAAAGACACGCGTCAATAAAATTTTCGACGGGTTCTTGACCGTGCCGTTCCATATGCCGCCGCACCCGCCCCGCGTGATTCGCCATTTCGTCCAGCATTTTGCGATTCGTATGCGCGAACCACAAATTGTTTTTGAAAAAATCGGCGTGTCCGTACACGTGCGCCATCACCAATTTTTGGTCAATGGGCATGTTGCTCGCAAGCAAGTACGCGTAACACGGGTCCGTGTTGATGACCATTTCGTAAATGCGATGCAAACCGTACGCGTACGATTTTGATAGACGTTCGTACTCCATGCCAAAACGCCAATGCGGATAGCGCGCGGGAAAACCATCATACGCGGCGACTTGATTAATCATCTGATAGTCCAACATTTCAAAATGGACGGGCGGATACGTGAGTCCGAAATCGCGCGCATAACCTTCGATTTCATTTTGCAGTTCCAGCATCTCGTTTGACAACATCATCTCACGCCCCCTTGCCCAAGAATGTTTTTATCGCGCTGTAAATATCATCTTGGTCACCGATTTGTGCCGTCACCAATTTTTCATCGCGCAAACGATTCAACGTTCCCAAAAAGTACGCACCGTATCCACTCGCCACCTGTCCGTAGCCAAACAGATTCATCTGCGGCAAAAGGGAATCGGCAAGCAGCTGCAGACAGTACGCATCATCTTCGCCGTCGAAATTTTCACCGTCGGAAAAATGAAAGCCGTACAAATTTGCCGTGTCGCCGCCGTACTCGCGTTCGATGAGGTGTTTGCAGAATTCGTACGCGGACGAAATTTTGGTGCCGCCGTTTTCGCGGACGTGATAAAACGTATCCGCGTCCACTTCGTACGCCGCCGCGTCGTGAACAATGTAGCGCGTCGTGAGATTTTTATAATGCGCGCGCAGCCACGTATCAATCCAAAACGCGGTCATGCGCACCAATTCTTTTTTGTTTTGCGTCATGCTGCCCGAAATGTCCATCATATACAGGATGACCGCGTTGCTGTCGGGACGCGGGTACGTTTTCCACGAGCGATACCGCATGTCATCCCGAATCGGCACAATGCTCGGTTTTTCCCGCGAATACATGCCGGACGAAATTTGCCGTTTCAATGCCTCGCGATACGAGCGTTTGAAATGGCGCAAGGAATTGGGACCGACGCGGCGCAGACTCGTATAGCGGCTTGTTTCGCCTTCGACATTGTTCTTGCTTTTTGGTTGAATGCGCGGCAATTCAAGTTCTTCCCCCAAAATTTCCGCGAGTTCTTCCAGCGTGACTTCGACCTCTAGAATATGCCCGCCTGGCTGATTGCCCGCTTTGCCGCTGCCATTACCCTGTTCACCGGGACCGAGCGGCGTTCCCACTTCGCCTTCGCCTTGCCCGACGCCGCCTTGCGAGTCGCCAAAACGAAAGTGCGGCAGGTCAATGTGCGGAACCGGAATACTGACAAAATCTTTGCCGCGTTTGCCAATCACTTCCCCATTTGACATGTATTTTTTTAAATTCTGTTTGATTTTGCCGCGCACGATTTGACGAAAGCGGCTGGCGTCTTGGTCAATTAAAAGAGCCATCACAACACCTCAACTTTCGAATTTACCGAATTCCCTGATTTCCTTTGATTCCCTCTCCATACATCCTTTAACGTTTCGGGAAATCAGGGAAATAAGGGAACTCACGCGCCATCAATTCACCGCACCATATCTCCACGCGCAAAGATGCTGGCAACGTAATTCAACACATCGCTCGCGCACACATCGCAATAGCCCATGTTTTTGATGAGCCGATTTTTGACGACTTCGATTTTCTCTTGCGTTTCCTGGTCCATCACGTTCGAGACGAGACTCGTGAGTTTGATGGAATCTTTTTGGTCTTCAAACAATTTGAGTTCGAGCGCGCGGCGCAAACGGTCGTTCGAGTCCCACGAAAATGTTTTCCCGTCAATCGCCAGCGCGCCGATGTAATTCATAATCTCGCGGCGGAAATCGTCCTTGCGACTTTCGGGAATCTCTATTTTTTCTTCAATCGAACGCATCAAGCGTTCGTTCGGCGCTTCGTCCTGTCCCGTGTACGGATTGCGGACTTTTTGTTTTTGCGTGTACGCCTTGATGTTGTCAATATAGTTCGCGCACAAGCGTTTAATCGCCGCTTCGTCCGCCGTAATCGCGCGCTGCACTTCATTTTTCACAATTTCGTCGTACTCGCCGCGCACCACGCCAAAGAGTTCGATGTAGCGTTTGCGTTGTTCTTCGTTCGTGATGAGCGAATGATGTTTCAAACCACTTTCGAGTTCGCGCATCAAGAGGAATGGATTCAAACACGTACGATTCGGGTCGCCGACCAGCGCGTTCGACAATTTGTCCTGAATGTAGCGCGGGGAAATTCCAACCATGCCTTCGTTTTTCGTTTCCGCTTGCAATTCGAGAACGCTGTCTTCGGTGAAACCGGGCAGGGTGCGTCCATCGTACAGTTTCAATTTTTGCAGCAGCGTGAGACCGGGGCGTTTCGGTTCTTCGAGGCGCGAGAGGACCGCCCACAGCGCGGCAATTTCCAATGTGTGCGGCGCGATGTGTTTGCCGACGACGCGGCGCGAATTGAAATCGCGTTCGTAAATTTTGATTTCGTCGCTGTAACGCGTCACGTACGGAATATCAATTTTGATGGTGCGGTCACGCAGCGCTTCCATGTACTCGTTGTGCAGCAAGCGGCGATATTCCGCTTCGTTGGTGTGTCCGATAATCACTTCGTCAATGTCCGTGTGCGCGAATTTTTTTGGTTTGATTTTGTGTTCTTGCGACGCGGTGAGTAAATCGTACAAAAACGCGACGTCGAGTTTCAAAATTTCGATAAATTCTACGAGTCCGCGATTCGCAATGTTGAGTTCGCCGTCGAAATTGAATGCGCGCGGGTCGGAATCGGAACCGTACTCGGCAATTTTGCGATAGTTGATGTCGCCTGTGAGTTCCGTCGAATCCTGATTTTTTTCGTCTTTGGGTTGAAACGTGCCGATGCCTATGCGGTCTTTTTCGCTCAAGAGCAATCGTTTCACGCGCACGTGCGGTAGAATCGCAAACCAATCGCCGCCTGCTTTTTCGAGCAAATGATTGTACGTGTAGCGGCACGCGGGACACAGGTCGCCGGTGATTTGAATTTCTTGTTCGCCGCTGCGCGTCGCATTGAGTTCATTCAGCACCGCCGCGCGAAATTCGGGAGGAATGAGATGCAGGGGTTCTTCGTGCATCGGGCAGTCGAGACGTTCGCCGTCGTCGAGCTGCCAATAAAAGGTATACAGCCGTCCGTCGTCCGTGCGGCTGTACGCTTCGAGCCCTTTTTTCAAAAGCCGAACGATGGTGCTTTTCGCGGTGCCGACAGGTCCGTGCAGTAGCAGCACCCGGCGTTCGGTGCCGTACCCGCGCGCGGCGGATTGAAAAATTCGCACCAAATCCATCAACGGTTTGTCCAAACCAAACACGGCATCTTTGCCGTTCTCGAACGGGTCATCAAAAAAACGATAATGAATATAGTTCTCGCGTTCGCGCGTGTATTCCTCGCAGCCGTACGACAGAATCATGTCATACAAGCGTTGGAACGCCGTGCGCGCCACACGCGGGTCCGCGCGCAAAAGATCGAGGTACTGTTCGAACGTTCCTTCCCAATGCAATTCGCGAAAGCCGGTCGTATCTTGCAGACGCTCGATTTTGGTCAACAATGAATCTTGCGAAATCATCACAGCTCCTCCTCCGAGATGAGGGTCTCCGGGAAAAAAAGAGGGGCGATTCTCTTGTCGCCCCTTTTGTCGCACCGCAAATCAGGAAAACCGCGCCCCAATCGTTAGTCTATTCTGTTCGTCCGTACGAAACGGGCGTGATGAAGAACAATGTGCAACAAGGAAAGGAAGAATGCGAACTGCAATGATGCTGCGTTGGACAAAGCGAGGCGCGTTGCAACGTCAGGGTGTATGGTAAATGGTTAGAATTTGTCTCACCGGACATCTCTGAAGGATGAGACGCCGTGAGCGCGCGGCGTCTTACCGTCCGGCAGCGCGAACCAGCTCAGAACGTACCTCGGATACATTCTCTGTATCTTGAGGTACACGTTCCGCTTCGGGGAATTGTTTGAGGATTAATTCTGCAGAGGGTAACCGGTCTTGGGCGTCGAGACGCGCCACGTCAAGCAGCGCGAAATAATCTTGGGTACAATCCGCGCACTGGATTAAATGGCCAGCAAGTTCGGGAAATTTGGTTGCAGCATCGCGGCCCGTGAGCTCGTATTGAACAAATTCGGGTAAAAGAGCTTGCAGCGTATCACAATCCGCTTCTTCCGGGGTGGTCGCAAACAGCAGGTCCAGCGAACGAGTGAAATGTTTGATATCCAAGTTGTGTACTCCTTGGAGGATAGGCGCGCCGCAAAATCAGGATGGATGCATTTTGCGTCTCGCTATCCGCGCACAGGCGTGCATTTGGTTAGACGCCTTTGTCGGTGTAAATCTTACAAGCCAAAACTCCGGTTCAGTCTTGAAACGCGCCGAGAATATCACCTTTGCTCAAATGGCGTTCCTGCAACTGCGCGAGAAATTTTTTGCGCGCATCGTGCAAGAGTTTGTATAGCGTGTTGCGATTGAGGTCGAGCGCGGCTGCCACTTCGTCCATCGAACGTCCTTCCCAAATCACCGCAACCAACGCGAGACGCTGACGTTCACTCAATTCCGTTTGAACAATCTGCTGACACAATTCGATGTAATGACGCTGTTCCGCCAAACGTTCCACATCATCGCGCGCGAGTTGTACGCCGTCTGATAACAATTTCGCAAAGACACTTTTTTCTTCCTCGCGCAATTGGTCGAGCGAAAGGTCACGATAACGATGCCGCCGCAATTCACTCGCCGCGCGATTGATGGCAAAACGGTACGCCCACGTCGTAAATTTCGCCTCGCCGCGAAAGGTATCCAGCGCGCCGCGAATCTCCAAAATCGTCTCTTGCGTCAAATCTTGCGCCAACTCGCGCACGCGGTCACGCGTCCAACCGCGCAGGCGGCTGCGGCGACGGGAAAGATAAATAATAATGGCGCGCAAGAGTCGGTCTCGCAAATCATTCAACGCCTCGTCAAATGCTTTGCCAGAGTCCGCGCGCAATGTGTCAAGCCATTCTTGATTCGTGCGGTCTGCCATGGAGAATTCTGATAAATGCTGGATTCGTTAAAACTATAGCACAAACGTTTGCCCTCGTAAAAAGACAGAATTTGAATTTCATTTTTCGTGTCGGGGCTGGAGCAATGATAAGCGAGCGGGGTTAAACTGCAATTAAAATTCGCTGTGATAACGGGCGCGTGAAATCAAGCACAGAATTTTCCTTGCTTGCCGCAGCCGGCTTGGACGAGAGTTGTTTGTCACAAATCAACCTCCTCCTTCGTCTTGATTTCTGAAAACGAATGAGGAGGATTTTTTATGTCGCGTGTTTTGGTCACGGGCGGAACGGGCATGTTGGGACGCGTGCTTGTTCCAAAGTTACACCAGGCAGGTTATAGTGTACGGGTGATGTCGCGTCATCCGCGTTCCGAAAATGTTCAGCGCGAAATCGAATGGGCGCAAGCGGACGTGTTGACCGGCGAAGGTTTGCGCGAGAGCGTCCGCGAGGTAGATGTCATCATTCACGGCGCGAGCAATCCGATAGGCAAAAATATGTATGCGGTTGAAGTCGAAGGCACGCGCAATGTCTTGAACGCCGCGCGCGACGCGAACATTTCGCATTTCATTTACGTTTCTATCGTCGGTATTGACCGCACGCCGCACGAGTATTACACTGCGAAATTGGCTGCGGAACGGGTTGTAGAGACGTTTTCGTCTCGCTCCGCCGGTCAACGTAACTTCTCTACAACGATTTTACGTGGCACGCAATTTTTTGAATTGATTGATTTTCGGCTCCAGCATCTGGCGCGTTTTCCCATCGTCGTCCTCGACCCGCACATGAAATTTCAACCCGTTGACGTGCGCGAATTTTCCGATGCATTGGTGGAACTCGCGCGCAAACCCGCACAAGGTTTGCTGCCCGATTTCGGCGGTCCTCAAATTTTGGGACTGGGCGAAATTTTGCGCGAATGGCTGCGCGCAAAACAATTGCGCCGTTTTGTCGTGAACGTTCGGGCGCCGGGAAAATTTGCGGACGCGTGTCGTCGAGGATTAAACACAAACGCGTTGCAGCGTTGCGGAAAAATTACGTGGCGTGATTGGCTTGCGGAACAGCACAAAACTTTCGAGGTTTCCGGAAACCTATAAGGTCTCTCGCGGAGGCACACATGACCACTCAACGCATGTTACAAATTCTCGTCGCGATGCTCGGCGTTGTGAATGCGGCAACGGGACTCGCGTTACTGTTTGCGCCGCAATGGTTTTTTGAAAACATCGGCAGCTATCCGCCGTTCAATCGGCATTACGAAGGGGACCTGGGCGCGTTCGTCACGGCGATTGGAATCGGATTGTTGTGGGCAGCGCGCAATCCGCGCCACTATCGCGCGCTCATCGGCATCGCGCTCATTTCCAATGCGCTGCATCTCGTCAATCACATTTACGATGATGTGATTCTCGCCGCGTCGTTGCCACAAATGATGCAAGGCGCGATTCCCGTCGGTTTTCAAATGGTACTGCTCGGACTCGCGTTGTATCTCGCCTCTTTGCCGACATCACAAACAAATGAAATCCGAACGTCTCCAGCAATTTAACGCGCTGCGCCCACTCTTGTTTTCCATCGCGTATCGCATGACGGCGCGCGTGATGGACGCCGAAGATATTTTGCAAGAGGCGTACTTGCGTTGGGAACGCGCCGCGGAAAGCGACGTGCGCGACGCCAAAGCATTTCTCACCACCGTTGTCACGCGCCTTGCCATTGACCAATTGCGCGCGGCGAAAACACAGCGCGAAACGTATCTCGGACCGTGGCTGCCCGAACCGTTATTGACGGACGAAACGAGTCCGAACGACGCGGCGGAATTGTCCGAATCGCTTTCGTTCGCGTTTCTCGTGCTGCTGGAGCAATTGTCGCCGGTCGAACGCGCAGTCTTTTTATTGCGCGAAATTTTTGAATACGAGTACGCCGATGTGGCGCGCATCGTGAATAAATCCGAAGCGAATTGTCGGCAATTGGTGAAACGCGCGCGCGAACATTTGCGCGCGACGCAATCGCCTGTCCACGCGTCACGCGACACCGAAGCGGCAGTGCTGGGGAATTTTGCCAGCGCGCTGCTGAACGGCGATGTCCCCGGTTTGCTCGCCCTGCTGAGTCCGGATGTAACGTGCATCTCGGACGGCGGTGGGAACGTTGTCGCGGCGCGTCGTCCGATTTACGGTGCGGACAAAGTATCGCGTTTTTTGTTTGGCATTTATCGCGCCATGCCGCACGATTTGACGGTTGATGTCGCCACCGTGAACGGCAATCCCGCGTTCGTCGGCTACAGCGCGGGCAGACCGTACTTTGTCATGGCGTTTGAACTGGACGGGGAAAAAATTCGCAACATCTACAGTGTGCGGAATCCGGACAAGATGCGGCATTTGGAAAAGAGAGCTTGAGGTTGGAGATTGTATGGCGCACATGGCTGATAGCAAATAGCATATTGCCACTTTCTGATTACTGCCCACTATCGCACTATTGCGCCATCGCACTACCGCACTATTTACGCCCATAATCCGCCGGAACCTCGCCCCACTCTTGCGTGCGCCATTTCAAGATTTTGTTTGGATACACGTGCGCGTGTAACCATTCTTCCGCGCGTGCGATGCGTTCAAACAAATTTGCGTTGCGTCGGCTGCGCGGCAGCTGCGTTTTGCATCGTTTTGCCGCAACCCACGCGAGGGCATTGCGCGAATCGGAATAAATCGGCGACGCGTCATTTTGTTCGCGCAAAAGCATCAGCGTTTCCACAATCGCTAAAAATTCGCCGATGTTGTTTGTCCCTTCAGGAAACGGACCGCGTTCAAAAAGAATTTCCCCTGTTTCTGTTTTCACCGCGCGATATTCCATCACGCCCGGATTGCCCGCGCACGCCGCGTCCGCGCAATAGCTTTGCAGAATCGGCGGCGCAATGCCGAGCAAGCGCAATTGTTTCCAACGCATGTTCGGTTGCGCGTTGTATTCCGCGCGCCGTTCGCGTACAGCATGACCAGCGCCAAACGCCGCCTCCGCCTCTGCGCGCGTGTTGAATGCTTTGTATTGCGCGCCCGCGAATCCATTCACTTGCGCGGATGCTTCATCCCACGTTGTAAAAATTCCCGTGCGGCGTCCTTTCCAGACGACGTAAAATTTTTGTTTGCGATTCATGATTCACGCGCGTTTCTCCCCCCGCACCCTCCCCAACATCGGCGCACGCGCGGCGCGAAATTCCAAATTCACCAGACCAACCTCTTGCATCAACGCGGGCAAATCTTGTACGCCGCGCCTCATGCCGCCGTGCGCCATCAAGTGAGAGATGAAACGCTCAAGTCCGCTGTCGGGACTCTTCAAATCCACAATCACCACGCGCCCGCCCGGTTTCAACACGCGATAAATTTCTCGCAGTCCCGCGCGTTTCAGGTTATCGGGCAAATGGTGCATCATCAAGCTGCTCAACACGACGTCGAACGAATTGTCCGCGAACGAGAGCTGTTCAATCGGTTCGAGGCGAAATTCGATATTTAATTTTTCATCCGCCGCGTTCGCGCGCGCGACCTCAATCATTTCCGGCGACGCGTCAATTCCAAACACGCTGCCCGTTTCGCCCGCCGCGCGTTTTGCCAAACGCGTTAACTCCCCCGTTCCGCATCCAACATCCAAAACGCTGTCTCCCGCGCGAATTTGCGCCGCGTCAATCGTCCACGCGCGCAATTTTTTACTCTGTCCCAACGTCAGCAGCTGCACAGTCAAATCATAATACTTTGCCCAATGAATCGTGTGCCCTTCGGTCTGCGGCGCGTGCGCGTGCGTGTGAATGCCATGTGTCATAATTACGCTCCTTTCGTTTATAATGCGTTCCAATTCTGGGTGATAGTGTAACGGACTGTCGCGTGTTACACAACAATCAATTTGTGAAAAAAGTTCGCTAACGAACAAAATGGCGTAATTGTTCGCTCATGGAGCGCATTTTTGGCATCAGGGGTGTGGACTCGAGCATGTATGCGGTTTCTCCTCATGTCCCCGCCAAGCGCGAGTCCGAACCTTTAATCACTGAGGTTACGCATGACCAATAAAAACAACGTTCGTGTGCAGAGACGGAAACGCGAATATGCGCGAATTTTGGCGAATCTGCGCGAAAATTCTAAAAAATTCGCGTGAATTCGTTTCGATTCGCGTAGATTCGCGTTTGAAAACCTCGCCACAAGTAGTTACTGCGTAACGTGAGTGAATCATTTAGGAATTCGCTCCAATCTCCAAAGGTGTCCTTATGTTCCGTCCCCGCGTCCAATTTCTCGACCCTGAACTCGTGCCGCAAATTCTCGAGGAAGCATTTTCCATTCTCGAAAATCCCGGCGTCATTTTTCAATGGCAGCCCGCGTTGGAATTGCTCGCGGACTTTGGCGCGGAAGTGAATTTTGAAACCAACACCGCGCAGATTCCCCGCGCGCTCGTCGAACGCGCGTTGAAATCCGCGCCGCGCGAATTTTTCCTGTACGACGCGCAAGGAAACCCGCGCGTGCGGTACGGCGGCGACGCGATTCATTTCGACCCCGGCTCTTCCGCATTGTGGATGTACGACAGCGTCACACACGAATATCGCGCGCCCGTCACGCGCGACTTTGTCGCATACGCGCGCATCGCCGAGTATTTGAATGCGTTCGATGCAATCGCTACCGCGTTCATTCCCGAAGATGTGCCGGGCGAGATGGGCGACCTGTATCGTTTGTATTTGTGTTTGCGCTGTTCGGACAAACCGATTGTGACGGGCGCGTTCGCGGTGGAAACGATGAGCGTGATGCGCGAATTGTTGAGTACGACTCGCGGCGATGCTCACGCGTTAAAACAAAAACCGCGCGCGGTGTTTGATGTGTGTCCCACCCCCCCCTTGCAGTGGAGTGACAACACGAGCGCAAACATCATCGAAGGCGCGCGCAATTTTATTCCGATGGAACTCGTCGCCGTTCCGTTGTCCGGTGCCGCCGCGCCGATTACGCTCATCGGTTCGGTTGTGCAGCACGTTGCGGAAAATTTTTCAGGACTCACGTTGCATCAATGCGCGCAGCCCGGCGCGCCCGTCGTGTTTGGCGGCGCGCCTTCCATTTTCGACATGCGAATGGGTGTGACGCCGCTGGGCGCGCTCGAAAGTTCGATGATGTCGTGCGCGACGGCGCAAGTGGCAAAACATCTCGGCTTGCCCACGCACGGCTATCTCGGCTTGTCCGACACAAAATTGCCCGACATGCAAGCGGGTTGGGAAACGGGCATGAGCGCGCTGCTCGGCGCGCTCGCGGGCGTGAACATGATGAGCGGCGCGGGGCTTTTGGACAGCGCGGGCGCGTTCAGTATCGAAAAAATGATTGCGGATGCCGAAGTGATTGCGATGGCGCGCAAAACGGTGGAAGGAATTGGGCGCGTTCAAGAAGGCACGTTCGCATTGGCGATGCTGCAAGCGATTGGACCGGGCGGAACGTTTTTGGACTCCGCGCAAACATTCGAGCGTTTTCGGCTCGACCAAATTCAACATTCGGCGATTGTTGACCGCGTGACGCGGCGCACATGGCTCGCGCAAGGCAAGATGGATACGATTGCGCGCGCGCGATTGCAGCGCGCAAAAATTGAAAAGGAATTACAGCCGCGTGTGATGGATGAACATGTCGCGCGCGCGCTGGAGGAAATCGTCGCGCGTGTGGCAAAGGAGAGTGGGATGGAGGAATTGCCAGAGTTGGAATGAGAGGACGCTTGGAAATTATCGCGTCACAACCGAAGCGAACGGTTTGATGCGCCGCGCGAGATGTTGCATCAACGCATCCGACGCGACATCGAGGTCATAATCCGCTTGCAGTCCCAGCCAGAACTTTGCCGATGTGCCAAAGTATTGTGCGAGGCGGAGCGCAGTGTCCGCCGTGACACCACGTTTCCCCAATACAATTTCATTGATTCGGCGCGGGTCCACCTCGAGCGCATGTGCAAGTTGATTTTGACTTAGGGACATCGGCTTGAGAAATTCTTCTAGTAAAACCTCTCCGGGATGAACGGGATGTAGTTTTTTCATTTTGTTCCCCTAATGATAGTCCACGATTTCCACTTGGTGCGCATCCGTATCTCTCCACTCGAAACAAATGCGCCATTGGTCATTAATACGAATGCTATATTGTCCTTCGCGGTTGCCGCTCAATTTTTCTAAATGATTCGCGGGCGGGACGCGCAAGTCGTTCAGCGTCACCGCGTTGTTCAACATTCGGAGTTTCCGAAGTGCAGCTTGCTGAATCGTCGGCGGCAATTTCCGCGAACGCTCGCGCCGAAAAATTTTTTCGGTTTCTTTGTCGCGGAAGGAACGAATCACAAACACAATTCTATGGTGCGCGGCGCTATATGTCAAACCGCATGTAACATCTATCTACTCATGCTATAATCGTGCAAACTGTTGGCAGTCTCCTTGCAGCTTGTACACGAAATACAAGCTGTAACTTTTTTTTCGCGTGGTGAATCGTCTGAACCGGACAATTTAACGCTCGACTTTTGGCGAGAGCATTTGCGCGCGCCGGTAACGGCGTTTCATGTGACCGTCATCAAACAAGGATATGTGCCGACAATGGTGTATCGCGTCGCGTTCGAGTCTGCCAATGAATCTGCGCCGCGTTCGCTACTATTGGCAAGAACGCGCGCGGCTCACGGGCTGCGCGTACGACTGGCAAACGCGCTGCGCGGTATTTTATTACGCGCGCATTCAAGCCGCGTTCACCACGCTGCTTGCCATTCACCGCGCGTGGGAAAAATGTGCGCGCGAAAATTTGCGAATGGCTGCCGACGCGCCTGACCCGTACATGCGTTTTTATTACGCGGCGTTAAACGATGTGCTGGACAGGATGTCCGAGTTGGCAAACGATATGGAATCCGATGATTGACGAAACTTTTTTGAACGCGCGCGCGGACGCGTTTCCCGATTTTTGGAATCGGCGCGTGGACGCGGCACAGTTTGAATTTCAAACGTTCGGCTACGGGTACGAAATTTGTTTTCAAACGAATCACCGCGCGGTTCTCGACGCGATAAAAATTTCGGCGGGACGCTACCCGCGCGCGCAGGCGCTCCCTGACCATCCCAAAATCCAAATTCGCGTTCTCGTTATTCCTTCACTCCCCGCGACACCCATCCCCGAAAATATGTCCGAGCTCATTCAAACGGTTGGCGTCGGCGATTTGCTTATGCAAGCGGTCACGCCGTGGCTGCAGTGGGTCACGGACATTTCTGCGCGCACCTGTGCGATGGTGATTTCCGAAGCGTTAGCGCGCGAGCCGTGGCAGTTGAGCCGCAGTATCCTTGACCGCGCGATGCTCAACCTCCTCGTGCGCGAAGGTGTGGCGCAGTTGCATTCGACGACGCTCGTGCGCGACGAATGTGCGCTGTTGTTTATTGCGCCGCACGGCACGGGAAAATCAACGACCGCTTTTCATCTTTTGCATCACGGCTTTCGCTTGATGGGCGACGGGTTGTTGTTTGCGCGCGAGGTAGGCGACACGGGGAAATTTGAATTGATGGGCTATCCTGTCGGTGAGGCAAAACTGACGACGGCGGCGAAACCACTTTTTCCCGAATGGGACGGCGAGGGATTGGAACTCACCGCGCACGGTATTTTGAAACACATTGTCAATCTGCGCGCAATCGCGCCGCACAAAATGATTGACACGTCGGTTGTGCCGCAGCGCACGATTTTGTGTTTGGCGGAACGCAACGGGCAGCCGCACACCACGGCGGAACGCTTGAACGCGGAGGAAACCTTTACGCGCGTATTGCCCGACACCATTTTTTGGGATGAACCGGAAGCGATGTTGCGTTCGTTGCACGCGGTGCGCCGTTTGATTGAACACAGCGATTGTTACAAACTCACGCTCGGCGCGGACCGCGAACAATTGGTGCGGACGATTTTGGAATTAGAACGGATTCCTATTTAACTCAAGGGACGAATGTGGTAAATTGCGCACCATGAATGCTTATTCCTCGGATTTGCG
>CALMZO010000268.1 GCA_937870825.1 uncultured Chloroflexota bacterium
ATCTTGGTCGAGCGCATTCGCCTCGCGCATTTTTTCGAGATAACGTTCATAGATGCGGCGCATCGTGCGATTCCACGAATCATCGCGGAAATCGGCGCTGGCAAAATCGGCAGGCGTCACGCGATTGTCTTTCCAATGTTTGATGGCTTGAGCAACGCGCTGCACATCCCAAATGCCCTGATTCGCGCCGACTGCGCGGATTGCTTCTAACAATACTTGACGCGCTTCGGCTTGATTGTAAATGACGAGTTTCTTGGGTTGATAGCTGAGTCGGTCACCATACGCTTGCAGCATCTTGAGTCCGAGCGCATGATACGTAACCGCCGTAATTTGCTGCGCGAGGTCTGCGCCCAACAATTTTTCAAGACGCTGCACCATTTCGCGCGCCGCTTTGCGTGTGAACGTAACCGCAAGAATCGAATGTGCGGACACATTCCCCTGTTCGATGATGTATGCGATGCGATACGTAATCGTGCGCGTCTTGCCCGTGCCTGCCGCAGCGTTGATTAGCACAGGCCCGTTGATATGACGCACAGGCGCAATCTGGCTCGGCGACAAATCGTTCCAATCGAATGGGGCGGAACCTAATGCAGTCGAATCCAAAATGTGCGGCGGCGGAACATCTTACTCCGCATCGCCTTCCCTCACCTCCTCCATTGTGGAAATTTACTTCGAATTGATTGACCTGACGAAGGAACCGTCGTAGAATTTGCATCAATAATGTTCAATCTGCTTTCCTCGTGTGTTAGTTCGTTTTGTCGTCCCGGAAAGGAGGCGTCAATGAAAACTCGCTTGCCACCACTTTTTGTACTGATCGTTGTTTATAATTTTTTCCTCCTCCTTTTTCCGCAGAACATAAATTCCATCGATGCACAAGGCACAGGCATAACAACCCGTGTTTCAATCTCCTCAAATGGCACACAGGCCAATGAGGGGGCTGCTGCACCTTCACTCTCCGCCGATGGTCGCTATGTGGCATTTATTTCGGGAGCCACCAACTTGGTCCCGGGAGACATGAACGGCAAATACAGTCCGGACGTATTCGTCCACGATCGGATGACAGGACAAACGGAACGTGTTTCAGTTGCCTCCGATGGAACAGAAGCAAATGGGGGCACTTCTGAAGTCTCCGTTTCCGGCAACGGACGCTATGTAGCATTCTCCTCTCTCGCCAACAACTTGGTCACAGGCGATACCAATGCAGCGTTCGATGTCTTTGTCCATGATCGCCAGACTCATCAGACTACTCGCGTTTCTGTAGCGAGCGACGGTACTCAGGCGAGTGGTGGAGAATCCAGGAATCCCTCAATCTCGAATGATGGCCGTTACATTGCCTTTTACTCATTTGCCACAAACCTCGTTCCTCAAGACACGAATAACGCGGCGGATGTGTTCCTCTATGACCAGATGACAGGCAAAACAGAACATGTTTCTGTCGCCACTGATGGCACACAAGCAAATGGATCAAGCAGTTTTAATTCGATCTCCGCCGACGGTGGCTATGTTGCATTCGTGTCTGAAGCAAGTAATCTTGTTTCTGGTGATACCAACGGGGCATTAGATATCTTCGTCCGTGATCGGGTGACGGGACATACAGAACGCGTCTCAGTCTCCTCGGATGGTACGCAGGCGAATCAGGAATCCCTTGCCCACTCAATCTCCAGTGACGGTCGCTATATCGCGTTTCAGTCAGGTGCTACGAATCTCGTTCCCAATGATACAAATCAAACACTTGATATCTTCGTTCGTGACCAACAGACCAATCAAACTACCCTTATTTCGTTGACCTCTATCTGTACTGCTGCAAATGGACCATCCTATACCGTTGCTGCCTCGGCAGACGGACGCTACGTTACCTTTTTGTCTGTGGCGAGCAATCTCGTACCTGGCGATACAAACGAAACCTTTGATATCTTTATACGTGACCGGCAAACTGGTCAAACTAGCCGTGCCTCAGTCACCTCTGATGGTACGCAGGCCAACGGATTTTCTTTTAGCCCTTCGCTCTCCGCCGATGGTCGGTACATCGGATTCCAGTCAGATGCGACTAATCTTGTTTCCGGCGACACAAATGGAGTTACAGATATATTTGTCCACGAGCAAAACACCACACCAGCGACATTTTCGATGTGTGGTCGCGTTACTGAAGTCAATGGCACTCCTCTCGCTGGTGTGACCATTTCTGATAATGCAGGTCACTCGACAACCACAGATGGAAACGGGAATTACACGCTGTCGGGGCTTGCGGCGGGGACATATAGCATTACGCCATCAAAGAGCGGATACTCGTTCTCACCATCATCGCGAACAGTCACAGTAGGACCTGACAAGACAAATCAAGACTTTCTTGGGAGACCTCCTCAATCCCCTTCGAGCGTCCCGTTCTTCTCACAAGATGATAGCAGATGGAAAGATCATCCCTTGCAAAGTAACGGAGCGTGCAGTGCCGATTGTTCCACAATAGGAGCTTGTGGTTGCACACTCACCTCGGCTGCGATGGTATTTTCCTATTACGGTGCTAACCTGACCCCACTAGAACTTGCTGATTGCCTTGGAAACTCTGCTTGTCCCTTCACTTGGGGAACAGGCGCATCTTGCACAAACGGAAAGGCGACGTACATCGGTAAGTACGCTTTTAGTTGGAGTCACCTCGATCAAGAACTCAATCAAAATCATCGTCCGGTCATCCTTGGGATGCACAGAATAGGGAATCGTGAAAAGACCCATTGGGTTGTTGTTCTCAGTGGGCAAGGCAGCAGTCCAGTGGACTATACAATACATGACCCATTGTTCTTGGGCGGGGCTAATACAAAGTTGGATGCTCGATCACCTGGGTACGATTTTGATTGGATCTCCGTTTACAACGGAACTCCTGCACCCAATGTACCTCGTGCTAATTCCAGGACGATTTCCCCCGAATCAAGCGCACTTGTGCCAAATACTATTGTGAACGGTACGGCAATGGTTTACAGCATAACTGCCGAGACAATGACTGTACAATTGATAGCACAGAGCACCGCAAGCGACATTTCGGAAATGATGATATGGACAGATGCGAATCCGGATAGTACATGGCAGCCCTTTTCATCCTTGGTCACACTGCCCGTAAGTGACAATGTCTATGCGCGTTTTCGTGACAAGATGGGAAATGAGTCGGAGACAACATCAGACTCCATTCACCCAATCAGCTCGCCGCCTGAGCCAACACCTACCTCGACTGCTACTGTGACGCTGACACGAACCCAAACACCAACAACAACGCAAACAGCCACGAAAACATTTACACCTACTGCGACACCAACATTGGCTTGCACCACGAAACCAGACTCGCCTGTGCTAATCAAACCCAAAAACACTAGAACAGTGAAAAAACTGAAAGTAAAACTGGATTGGGGTGACGCGAGTTGTGCGAACACTTACACCATCATTGTTCGCGAAGGCTCCAAAAAAGGTCCGAAGGTTCAAACGCAAAAGAATCTGACCATTTCTCAATTCAAGACCAAGACGCTCGCGTCAGGCAAAACGTATTACTGGCGCGTCACCGCAAACAACGACAACGGTAGTACGAAATCTGTGTGGCGAAGTTTTACAGTTCAGTAAAATCGCAGAGGGGTAGTTCAGTCCTACCCCTCTTTCGTTTGTTATGCTTGTTGAACCGTCTCTTCGCCATGTCCTGCCAACAAATGTTGTAGACGTCTTTCCAAACGCTCCCTTCGCGTGTCCCACTCGGCTTGGTCGTCCAGCGCGGTTTTGTGTTCGTAATAGTTGGTTTTGATTTCATAACCGCCGTCGACTTCAACCATTTGGCAGAGCGCGTGGCGCAGCCACACGCCATTCTTTTTCACCGCAATCATCACGCGCCCCGAATCAGGCATCACTTGCGCGGAAAAGAATTTGTTTTGACTGTTGATGTATTGCGCTGCATGTGCTTCCAACGCGCGTCGTCGCGCGGCGACTCCTTGTCCCGCAATTTTTTCGGCGTGTGCGACTGCTCGTGTGAGGTCGCGTGACAAGGATGCGTAACCTGTCTCGCGGCTTTTGGTGGCGATGTTTTCTTTGTAGCGATTGACCGTGTTCATTCCGTTCAATTGCGGCGCGCGGCGTGTTAAATCGTGTTCCCACGTTTTGACAAGAATCTCATACTCGGCGCGCGCAATCTCTTGTCGAATTTCCTTCGCCTTGCCCTCGTCCAAACCGCCGCGCAAGGCAAGTTGCAACAGCCGCTCGGCATCGTGAATCTCTCCCTCTTTGGCTCTCGCCAAGGCACCGTCCGCATTGATAGGCGCATCCAGTTCGAGACGCGCGCGTTCGACGAAACTCGCGTGTCGTTTGGCGATTTCTTTGATGCGAAAACGCGCGTCCAGATTTTTTTCCACACGTTCAACATGCGCGCCAAAATGTTCGCGCTCTGCCAGCAATTCACGCACTGCGTTATATAATGTCGCGCCTTCCTCTGCTCGTCCCTCGCGCATTGCCAACGCGCGCTGCTGTAATTCGCTTTGTCCGTTCGTTACCCGTTCCCATTCTTGTTCGCGTTCGCGTTTTCGCGATTCGAGCGCAGCAATCTGTTCCTCAAGTGGCTGCCGACGCGCGGAGCGTTCCGCTTCTAACGCGGCATATTGCTGTTCAATTGGATGTAGGCGCGCTTGCAACACCAACTCAACTTTTGACTCAAACTGTGACCGCGCTTCGGGATTGAGTCCCTTCGCTTTGTTTTTTAGTTCTGTGGCGCGCTGCCGTTCCGCGTCCATCGTTTGCGCGAGTTGTTGGTAGTGCGGCTCGAATTCATTTTCAAGCGCAATCGTTTCGTCGCTCAGGTGATTGATTTCGCGCGCAATTTCTTCTACTGCCCCTCGCGCAGCTTGCAATTCGGTTTCAGCATTCGCATTCGCCAGTGCCAGCGCGGCGTCGAGCGCAATCTCAGTTTGCTCTACGCGTTCATACGCAACGCGTAGTTCGTTCATCTGCAACGCTGCGAGTTCGTTTTCGAGTTCGTCAAATTCGGGCGTCACTTGGGCGACATCATCGAACATTCCCGAATTCTCTAGTGCCATGACCATCATCAGCGAGTTGACTGCACGTTCCAACAGTGCATCGTCTTGGTGCGTTCCAAATGCGTCGTGGTTCGCCAATGGAAACGATTGGGCGATATTCACGTCTAACATGGGTTGTCCTCTTTCGGGGCTGTGCGTGATTGACCGCAAGGACGGTCAACCGCGCACAGAATCGTTTGGAAAAAGAAAACGCGGAATAGCGAGAGTGCTGCTATTTCGCGTTTCGTTTGTTTAGGAGAGTTTGTTTGGTGCGAAATTCACGTTTTTGCCGCGCGGTTCGCCAAACGCGCGGCGAGATGTTCGCGCACGAATTTTTTGTATGACGCGGCAAGTTTTCCCTTTCCAACTTTCGGGTCCAGGTTGTAGCGCGCAATGATGGAATTGCCCGCGACAAATTCAAGCGTTACTGGGCATTCAAACCGCGTGTCGAGTGCAACATCGCGCGGTGTGACACTGACGACAACTCCATGTGGCAGCGTCGCCTCGTTCAACACTTGCGCGATGGTAAGGTGATTGGCATATTGCTCACACTTCTGATTGAACGCGTCTTGCTGCGCGCGTGATTGACGAATGACATCGAGCGCGTCGGCGAACGGCGTCGTCATCCAATTCTCTCCAGTCGCTCGCGCGTTCAGTGCATGCTCAATCTCTGGCTGCATTTCGAGCCAACTCACTTGCTCGTCCAGCGTGAGCGTGTGAATAAAGTTTCCGAGAAAACGTCGTTCCATTTCTTGTGCGTTCATGGTTTCCTCCATTTGGGTTTCGCAGATTAGTTTTTATATCGCCGTAAAATTCATTCTTTCCTCCTCGCAAAACAAAAAGACGCATCCTTGTGAGATGCGTCTTTTTATTTCCGAATCGTATTGCGTTTATTCCTCAAGCAGCGATTTGCCAGTTACCTTGTCCACTGCCGATTTGGTGTGATTTACTTTCCAGCGTTTGTCGCTCGCGCCCCATGTCATCACGTAGACGATAGAGAGGGGATTCACCTGAAACTCGTTGACCACTTGCCAGTTCTCGTCATACTGCGCTGCCTTGCCCGCGCGTGTGGTTTCAAAAATCAGAATGTCCCCATCGCTTTTTACAGACCAAAGATTGTCTGTCAATTCACCAACTCTGTAACGCACTCGCTTCTCGATTTCCCACTGCGCTTCTTTTAACGTTTGCTGCAATGCCTTACCAGTGAAATATCGCGGCGCAGTGTTCGCCACATCAATCGGCTCGGTCGCGTTCAGCCATGCACGTCCTTCAAGGAAATGTTTGAGCGCCAGTTGCTCGGATGGAATGTTCGTCGCTAGTTTAGTTGATGTGAGAGTTGTAGTCGGCGTTGGCGATGGCGTAAGCGTCGCGGTCTGGGTTGGTGTACGCGTTTTTGATTGCGTTGGCGTTGCAGTGCGTGTGAACGTGCTGGTCGGTGTTGCGTTTGGAGTAATGGTCGGCTCAAGCGTTGGTGAATTTGTAACAATGGGTGATGAGACAATTGATACGCGTGTTCGTGTTGGTAATGGCTCGCGATTGTTGCATCCTGCGAATATCAACACGCCAAACATTACGAACAGAAAAATAACTCGTCGCATGAATTTCCTCTTGGAGAACCACATGGAACATTTCGGCAGAGAAAGTGGGAACCGTGGTTCCGAAATTGCGCGTGTGCTGGTTTTCAAGATTGTGAGGCGCGCACGGAAAAAGATTTCGTTGGGTGCGTCAAACGAAATGGTTGAGAGGTTTATTCGATTTGCGTTGGAAGAAACGGCGTGTGGCAAATGCTTCGCGGTTGTTTTGGTTGATTACACTTGAGGAAACGACACCGCCGCGTAATCCATCGTCGCCGAGAAAACGACGCGCCTCTTTGAAGGATGTAGAGGAAACTGATTGATTGTAAGCGTGAGTAACATATCAGAACCGCACGCCACAGTCAACGTTTTGGCAAGGTGATTTTTGGACAGAGTGGTTTTAATTCGCTCGGAAAATTAGGATGAATTCAAGGGGATTGGATATTGCCGGGAATTTTTTGGAATTGATATGAGTGAAAGGATTTGTTTGAGGAGATTGGTGATAGAGATGAGATGGGGGACAGTGTAATCAATCGAATGCAGGATGAAACAATCCAACACTGATTGGGACTCGGATAAACGCAGATGAACGCGGAAAAACAAAAACTGATCGAGAAAGATGAAAGCATAGGTGGATGGAAAAAATTTCAACAGCAAATTCAAATCAGCAATGCATCATCCATCAAAAAATTTTGCAGCGAACCAAACAACTTAAACCTGCGACAAAAAATTTCTTGCATCGAATTACAATCGTAATCAAGAACGTGAGTATGTTCATACTATATATGTACCAATAAAGTCGCACTTTTTTGTGCGGTTTCGTCCGTAAATTTCGGCACATCGGTGAGTTTTGAATTCAATCGAGTTGGAAAGGTGGTGGTGATTCATTTGATTCAAATTTGATGCCCGAAAATTTTGGATTGTCACGCCAAATTGAAAATGCTATAATCGCCTTGCACGAACACCTGTTTCATTCATCTGCAAGCATTTTATTTTCAAAACGATTCCAAACTATGCCCGACTCCGAACATGCCACTCGCAAAGAATTGATTGACCAAGCCCTCACCGCCGCCGGTTGGTCTCCGATTCTGCGCTATGCGGGGACCTCACCTTTCGGAACCACGGTTCTCGAAGAGTATCCTACTTCGAACGGACCCGCTGATTACGCGCTGATTCAC
The DNA here is from genome assembly GCA_937870825.1 of uncultured Chloroflexota bacterium. Classification (GTDB taxonomy): domain Bacteria; phylum Chloroflexota; class Anaerolineae; order UBA4142; family SHND01; genus SHND01. The sequence continues at coordinate 7,786 of CALMZO010000268.1, forward strand.
AACGGCGAACTGGTCGCGCTTGTCGAAGCGAAAAAACTCGCAGTCGGCGCGCAGAATGTTTTGGAACAAGCGCAGCGTTATGCGCGCGGTTTGACCGACAGCCCGTTTGATTTCAATGGCTATCGCGTGCCGTTCATTTATTCCACGAACGGCGAACGCATTTATTTCCAAGATTTACGACAGCCATATTCGCGCTCGCGCGAAATAAAACATTTTCATACGCCAAGCGCGCTGCGCGAAATGTTGGCGCGCGATGAGTCGGGCGCGCGGACTTGGCTTGCCACACACCCGATTGCCCATCCGCTTTTGCGTCCGTATCAACGCGACGCGATTGCGAATGTTGAAGACGAGCTTGCGCAAGGACATCGCAAAATGTTGGTGGCGATGGCGACGGGAACGGGCAAGACGCTCACGGCGATTGCGTTGCTACATCGTTTGCTCGAGGCAGGGTTTGCGCGGCGCATTTTGTTTTTGGTGGACCGTCGCGCGCTGGCGGCACAAGCAGTCACGGCTTTTTCAAAATTCGAGACCGCGCCCGGTTTGAAATTCAATCAGACGTACGAAGTGTACAGCCAACGCTTTCGCCGCGAGGATTTGGAAGACGAGCAGTTTGACCCGCAGGTTCTGCCAACAACATACTTGACAAGTCCAAACGCAAGCAACACATTTGTTTATATCAGCACGATTCAACGGATGCGAATCAATTTGTTTGGGTATCCTGATAATGTGGCTTGGGGTCAAGAAGAGGAAGAATCCGACGCGGGAGAGTTGGACATTCCCATTCACGCATTCGATTTGATTATCGCGGATGAATGTCATCGCGGTTACACGTCGTCCGAGACGAGCAAGTGGCGTGAAGTATTGGAACATTTTGACGCGGTGAAAATTGGTTTGACGGCGACGCCCGCCAGTCACACGCTCGCGTTTTTTGAACGCGTCGTTGCGCGCTATGAATATGAGCAAGCCGTGCGCGAAGGGTATTTGGTGGATTACGAACCGGTTGTGATTCAATCCGAGATTGCTATGCGCGGGACGTTTTTGCGGGAAGGCGATGCGGTGACGTATCAAGACCGCGAGACGGGGCAAATGCGTTTTGATTTCATGGAGGACGAACGCGCCTTGCCCGCATCGGAATTGGAAACGGAATGGGCGGCGCCTGACCATGACCGCAAAGTGGTGCAAGAGCTCGGCAAGTATTTGCGCGAACAAGAACAGGCGCGCGGCGTTTTTCCCAAGACGTTGATTTTTGCCGAAAACGATTTGCCGCATGTGTCGCACGCAGACCGTTTGGTGAATATGCTGCGTGATGAATTTGGACGCGGCGATGCGTTCGTCAAAAAGATTACGGGCAGTCCGAGCGTTGACCGTCCGTTGCAGCGCATTCGTGAATTTCGCAATCGTCCCGAAACGGGCATCGTCGTCACGGTGGACATGCTTTCGACAGGTGTGGATATTCCCGCGTTAGAGAATATCGTTTTCTTGCGTCCGATTCATTCGCGGATTTTGTTTGAGCAGATGATGGGGCGTGGCACGCGGAGGTGTGATGAAATCGGCAAGACGAAATTTTATGTGTTTGACGCGGTGGGTGCGTTGAATTATTTTGCGAACGCGAGCGCGTTCACGAGTGACCCGCCTGACAAGCCGACGCGCAAAATTGCACAAGTGATTGACGCGATTTATAACAACGTGGACCGCGCGTACAACGTGCGCGTGTTGGCGCGAAGATTGCAGCGCATCGCCAAAGATATTTCGGGCGAAGGGCGCGACGAATTCAAACCGTTCATTCCGAATGGGGATATTAGCGCCTTTGCGCGCGACTTGCCCGATGCGATGGAACGCGATTGGGCGGGGACGATGCGCATGCTGCGCGACGCCGAGTTCCAACGTTTGCTCACGGAATACAGACGCGCGAAACGCGTGTTCCTCATCGCCGAAAGCGCGGAAGATTTTATCACGTCGGGCTATGTGATTCGCACGGCGGATGGCAAGGTGGTGCGCCCCGATGATTATTTGCGAGCGTTTGAAAATTTCGTGCGCGAGAATCCCGAACACATTGAAGCGATTCGGATTTTGTTGGAGCGTCCCGCCGATTGGAAAACGGATGCGCTGAAAGAATTGCGCGCGAAACTCGCCGCGACGCCGCAGCATTTTACGCAAGAGAATTTGCGGCGCGCGTACCAGCATCAACTCGCGGATATAATTTCCATCGTCAAACACGCGGCGAATCATGAGCAGCCGTTATTGTCCGCAGAAGAACGCGTCGACCGCGCGATCCAAAGTGTTTTCGCAGGGCAAAATCTTTCGCCCGAACAACAAAAGTGGCTCGACTTGATTCGGCGGCAATTGATTGCGAATCTCGCGATTGAACGCGCGGATTTCGAGTTATTGGATTTTGAACGCGCGGGCGCGACGTGGCGACGCGTGGATGGAGATTTTGAGGGGAGATTGCAAGAATTGTTGAATCGCTTGAACACCGCCATCGCAGGAGAATAGAATGAGAAAACGAGATAAAACCTTGAAAGCGTCTGATGTCTTCAACGAAACGACAGATCGTTTTGGGACAAGGACGAATAACTTTGATGAGGCGTATCCCTCCGTTGATGATGTCAAAATTGTTGTGCAGCAAAGTCTCGATGGAATACGTTGGAGTGACCCAGATACATACGGTAAATTCATGGTTGGAGAATTCTTTGATTGCACCGTACGTAATTGCTACAACGGTGGCTTTCATATTGGTCAATTGCTACGCGAGATGATTCGTAATAGAGAACCAGAATGCGACGTTGAAAAACCTTGTCGTGGATATGAAGGGTCTCCAAAAGGAAAAAAGCGATACGGTTCTTGCCTAAATCGCTACAAAATAAATGTCAAGATCAAGTATAAAAATCAGTAAAACAATGCAAGTGATTGATTTTCACTCGGCAAATAGTTCAGCAAAAATATGACTCCAAAAATAGTTCCATCACAAGGTATCTTGGGACAATTAGGTGCGAATCTAATTGAACGGTTTGTGCTGCAGATGGGGTTTCTCTGGCGAGCGTTACACATTTTTGACGTTGGCATTGATGGTGAAATCGAAATTCGTGACCCTACAACAGGTGAAGCAACGGGCTCATTTATCAAAGTGCAAGCCAAAGCGACGGGGCGCGCATTTCAAGCGGAAACCGAGAACTCGTTTGAATTCACCTGTGATCAGAGAGACCTTGACTATTGGCTGCGGGGAAATGCGCCTGTGATTCTCATCGTTTGTCGCCCTGATGCCGATGAAGCGTACTGGGTTTCGATAAGGGAGTATTTTAGAGAACTTGCTGCGCTAAAGACACGCAAAGTTATTTTCGACAAAGGCAAAAACCGCTTTGACGTGGCGAGTGCCGCCGCCCTCAAGGATTTGGCTGTATCGAAGACCTCGGGCGTATATTTTTCGCCTCTGCAGAAAACTGATGTTTTGTACTCCAATTTACTTCAAATAACGTCCTTTGCGCCGCATATCTACATTGCTGAAACGGAGTTTCGACATCCGGGGGCAGTATGGGAAGAATTCAAGAAGAGGCACATTCGGGTTGGTGGTGAATGGTTTCTTAAGGATAAGAGGTTTTTTTCATTTCACGATTTGGAAAGTCCACCATTCGATTCTATTTGTGATGTCGGTACTTTGGAGCGGTTTGGTTCGGATGAATGGGCAGAGAGTCCTGACGAAGATACCAAGCGTGATTTTGTTCGGCTACTCAATCTCGCATTGCGTGAGAGAACGCGACGACAGAACCTGTGGTATGACAAGTCACAAGAGTACTACTACTTCGGAGCACCAAGTGATCTCGGAACCCGCAAAATCACATATCAAAGTCTGAAATTGGAGGTTTCCCGCGAAGTATTCAAGAAGCATGGGAAGAAGAAAGACCAAAAAATTACAGCATATTGTCGCCATTCCGCGTTTTGGGGAGATTTCTTGCGGCTTGGTGAGAATTGGTTTCTGCAAATCACGCCAACGTATCACTTCACGCGTGATGGCAAGAATCCTGATGGTTATCGCGAACAGCATGTCGCGGGAATCAAACGACTTGAACGCAACCCCGCCGTCATTGGGCATCTTCTCATGTGGGCAGCCTATTTGAAAAGACCGACACGCGATTTATTTTCACCAGAGGAATATCCCTTCTTGAGTTTCGGTGATTTGGAACGCGTGGAACTCGATGTGAATTTGCCTGATGATATTTGGTACGCTGCGGAAGAAGGGCAAGAAGCAGAGACACTTGAGGCGGAAGAGAACCAGCCAGCATTATTCGGATTATGAAGGCATACTTTCTTCAAGAACCCGAACTGGAATTCGGCGCAGGCAAACACATTGATATGAAATTCGGG
>CALMZO010000269.1 GCA_937870825.1 uncultured Chloroflexota bacterium
CATTTGACATTACTCGTCACGCAATTACAATCGTGCCGACCTATGCTCCGTGAATTTGTCACCACCCTCACCCCGCCGCGTTTGCGTTCAATTGCCATCGCACACTGGAAGTACGACCCCGCTTTGTCGAAACGCGATTTGCGGCTCGATTTTTTGCGCGGCCTTTTTCTCTGTATGATGATTGTGTATCACTATCATCGCGCGTGGGTGATGCAGTTCACATACGAGTTTTTCGGAAATGTTTCCGCCGCCGAAGGGTTTGTTTTTATTTCGGGCATGGTTGTCGGTTTGGTCTATCTGCCCATCTTGAAAAAGCAAGGGTTTCAGGCAATGCTTCGCAAAGCACTGCGACGAACATTGCATCTTTATTCGGCGTTCGTCGTTCTGGAAATCAGTTTTATCCTATTGGATTCGTTCGTAATGCCTCTGAAACCGATTGCGCGAATTGGTGACACTGCTCCATTTTGGGAACTTGTGTTTAACGTTGTGACCTTGCGCTTTGCGCCGTTTGGTTTTGACATTCTCCTGCTCTACATTCTGCTCTTGCTTGGCACACCCGTTGTGCTCTGGCTCATCGCGCATGGCAGGACACGCTGGGTTATCGCGATTTCACTTGGGCTTTATGTTTTGTATCAACTTGCGCCGCAATCGTTCCTGTGGCCGTTCTATAGCAAACAGGTCTGGCGATTTCCTGCAATGGTCTGGCAGCTGCTTTTCGTGGCAGGAATCTTGCTCGGCGTCTATCGGGTCCGGATTGTACACTTTTGGCGTCACCTTGCGCCGCTTCAACCTGCCGTTTGGGTAGCGATTCTTTTTGTCCTATTCTTTGTGCTCCGCCAATTGATGGACCTGCGGGTGATAACGTTGAACCATGCCGTGTACGAGTTTTGGTTTGAAAAAAACACGTTGGGCATCGGACGCTTGTTGAACTTTGTGATTCTCGCCATTGTGGTTTCTTGGTTCGTCACAACGTTTTGGGAACCGCTCGCGCGCGGACCGGCAAAAATTTTGATTCCGCTCGGACAGGCATCGCTTTATGTGTATATGGTACATCTGATTCTGGCGTATGTGTACCGTTCGATGCCTGCGCCCCTGCCGCTTGCCACGACGGGCATTTACGAAATCCTCACGATTCTTTTTATATGGGTCCTCGTGCGCACCAAATTCCTCTTTGCGTACGTCCCGCACTAACCACACTAGAAAATAAAACGGGGCAGCTGCGTGAATTATGGCGGTCGAATCCGACCGCAACGCCCCGCCCCGTTCCAATCAATCGCACAATCGGCAAATTTGCTACATTGCCGCTTTCACTGTATTCGCCATACCTTTTTGCGCAGCTTTGGCAACTTTGGTTGCGCGCTTTTGCGTCGCTTTCAAATTCGCGCCTGCGGCTTTTTCGACGCGCACCACTTGTTTCTGCACATTTTTCAATTGCGCGTTAAAGGTCTTTTGCGCGGCGGCGGCTTGTTTTTGCGCGGCAGCGGTTTGCTGCTTGACCATTTTTTGCGCGGACGCCGACGAGTCCTTTGCTCTTGCCGTCAGCATTTTTTCGGCAGCAGCAATTTGTTTGCGCGCGGTGACGACTTGCGCGTTCGCCATTTTCGTTGCCGCGTCCATTTGCGCTTTCGCATCGGCGACGAGCGCCGTCTGGGATTCAACCGTTTCGGCTTTTGCATTCGCCGCGCCCTTTTTAAGCGCCTTGTTCGCGGCAGCCCAACGCGCTTTCGCCGCAGTGATTTCTTTTGCCATCCTTTTCTCGACGGAGGCAAGAGTGCGCTTGGCGTCGGCGAGCAGTTGTTTCTGCGACTTGGCGGCGCGTTTCTGAACGCTCGCCGCCATTTTTGGCGCGGCGGCAACCGCGTCGCTCGCCATTTCCATACCGCTCGACGCCGTGTCTTGCGCTTTTTCCATCACCGCGCCGCCCGCTTCCTTCGCGGTTTCCATTGCCACTTCGGCGGTGCCTTGCACGGTTCCAACCGCGCCGCCAATCGCTTCCGCGACTTTATTCAACATGCTCTCTTGCCCATCGGATTTCTTTTTGCTTGCCATCGCTTCCTCCTTTGGAATGGGCAGGGACGAGCCACTGCCCCGACGTTTGACGTTTCACGTACGACGTCATGGGAATTCGTACTCAATGGATTACCACCAACGCTTGTCCCAGTTCGACGGCATCACCGGGCTTGACGCGAATGTCGCGGACGACACCCACGCGCGGTGCGCGCAGTTCATTCTCCATTTTCATTGCCTCCAGAATGACCAAGCCCTGCCCTTTTTGCACCTCCTGTCCGATGATTGCAGAAACACCGCGCACGAGTCCGGGCATCGGCGCTTTTAAAATAAATTCGCCCGTCTCTTTTGCCGCGCGGTCCAACGCTTTTTGAATTTTGCGCGTGCGTTCATCTTGCACATTCACCACATACAATTCACCGTCAATTGAAACGCGATATTCATCGCCGTTGCGTTCCACCAACACTTGCCACGATTTATTGTCAATCAACAACGAATACAGCGCGCCTTCGTCAATCGTTTGAAAATCGACGCGATGCGGCTCGCCGTTCACTTCGACCGAATGGTTCGCGCCCGGACGAATTTCGTACGTGTGCTCACCGACAAGACAGGTGTAGTGCATTTAGTTTCGCCAACCTTGTTTGCGCCAACGGCTGCCGTTCAAACCGTTCGTCGGCGGAATCGTTAACGCAGTCTGACGGCGTTCGTGCGTGAGCAGCGCGCCGACAATTGCGGCAATGCGCTCTTTGGTTTCATCGCCGCCTTGCTGCATCACCATTTTTTCTTCCACAAAGCGCGTATCAAAATGTCCGCCCATGAAATTGGTGCTTTCCATGATACGTTGATGAAAGGGAATCGAGGTGGAAACGCCCATGATTTGAAATTCGGAAAGCGCGCGGCGCATTCGCACAATCGCAGCAGCGCGCGTTTCACCCCACACGCAAAGTTTTGCAATCAACGGGTCATAAAAGAGTGAAACTTCCATCCCCTCGTACAAACCCGTCTCTAACCGCACGCCCGGTCCCGTCGGTTCACTCAAGTTGGAAATTTTTCCGATGGACGGCAAAAAATTATTGAACGGGTCTTCTGCCGTAATGCGACATTCAATCGCCCAACCGCGCATCACGACATTTTCTTGTTTGTACGACAGCGGGCGTCCCGACGCGATGCGAATTTGTTCTTTGACAATGTCAATCCCCGTCACCAATTCGGTCACGGGATGTTCGACTTGCAGCCGCGTGTTCATTTCCAAAAAATAAAAATTGGAATCCTTGTCCACCAAAAATTCCATCGTCCCCGCGTTCACATACTTGGCGGCTTGAGCAATTTTCACCGCCGCTTCACCCATGCGCGCGCGCAAACCTTGCCCTGAGCGTGCCGAAGGGTCATCCAACGCCACCGACGGCGCTTCTTCGACCAATTTTTGATGCCGCCGCTGCAATGAACATTCGCGCTCGCCCAGATGAATCACATTGCCCTTTGTGTCCGCCAAAATTTGAAACTCGACATGACGCACACCGGTCATTGCTTTTTCAAGGTACACGGAATCGTCGCCGAATGCTTGCAGGGCTTCGCTGTGCGCGCGCGCCAACGCGCCGCTTAAATCTTCGCGACGGTCCACGCGTCGCATTCCTTTGCCGCCGCCGCCCGCCGCCGCTTTAATCATCACGGGATAGCCGATTTCATCCGCCGCCGCGACAATCGCCTCATCACTGAGCGTATCATACACCCCGGGCACCACCGGCGCGCCAACCTGTACTGCCAGTTTGCGCGCTTCCACCTTGTTGCCCATCGCTTGAATCGCGCTCGCGGGCGGTCCGATAAAATCAATATCCGCCGCCGTCACCGCGCGTGCAAACTGCGCGTTCTCGGCAAGAAAGCCATACCCCGGATGAATTGCATCCGCTTTCGCGCGCAGCGCGACTTCAATAATTTTATCAATTCGCAAATAACTTTCGCGCGCGGGGGCGGGCCCGATGTTGTACGCTTCATCCGCATAACGCACATGCAGCGCGTTGCGGTCCGCGTCGGAATATACGGCAACCGTTTCCACACCGAGTTCGCGGCACGCGCGCAACACGCGTACGGCAATTTCACCACGATTGGCGACGAGAATCTTTTTAAACATAGCATTGAGTAATGAGCGTTGAGAAGTGAACGGGACTTGTTTTCTCAACGCTCAGTGCTCGGCACTCATCCCTTCCAGTACTGCCAAAACATCCTCTGCTTCCAACGGCAAATTGATGCCGCGCCAATGTTTCACGCCGTCGGGTTCATTGCGCGCGTCCCAATAAATTTCCAAGCCGTTGCCGTCGGGGTCATCGAAATACATCGCCCAACTGATGCAGTGGTCAACTAACGCGACCTTGATTCCTTCTTCGGTCAATGTTTTGTATGCGTTTGCGAAGGAAACTTTATCGGGGACTTGAAACGCGACATGATACAAGCCGGTGCTGTGCCGCGCGGGAACGGGCGCATCAGCGCCAACATTTTGCAGCGCGATTTCGTGATGAAACTCGCCGCCGCTCAAAAACACATACGCGTCCGCCACGCGTTCGACAAATTCCAGAGCCAAGTATTTTGTATAAAACGCCGTCGCGCGGTCCAAGTCGCGGACTTTGAGGTGGGCATGACCGATTTTGGTTTGATAGTTCATAAAGACGAATGACCAAAGACCAAAGACGAAAGTAGCATGCGTCGTTCGTCCTTCGTCGTTGGTCGGTTACAACGGAATGTTCCCGTGTTTCTTTGGCGGTAGACTGTCGCGTTTGTTTTGCAGCATCTCTAACGCCGAGATTACACGCGCGCGCGTAAAGCGCGGTTCGATAATGTCGTCCACATAACCGCGCGACGCGGCGACGTACGGATTCGCAAAACGTTCGCGATATTCCGCAATCAAACGCTGGCGCGTCGCGTCGGGGTCTGACGACATGGCAATCTCGTCGCGGAAAATGATATTGACCGCGCCTTCGGGTCCCATCACCGCGATTTCGGCAGAGGGCCACGCGAGATTCATGTCGCCGCGAATGTGTTTGGAATTCATGACACAGTACGCGCCGCCGTACGATTTGCGCGTGATGACGGTGATTTTGGGCACCGTCGCTTCGCAGTACGCAAACAACAATTTCGCGCCATGCCGAATCACGCCGCCATGTTCTTGACCAACGCCCGGGAGAAAACCCGGAACGTCTTCAAGTGTGATGATGGGAATGTTGAAACAATCACAGAATCGCACAAAGCGCGCGGCTTTCACTGATGCATTGATATCGAGAACGCCCGCGAGAACCATCGGCTGCTGTCCGACAATTCCCACCACGCGCCCATTCATGCGCGCAAAACCGATGAGAATGTTTCCCGCGAAATGTTCTTGCACCTCGAAAAAATCGCCATCGTCCACAATCCGCCGAATGACCTCTTTCATATCATACGCCTTGTTCGGATTGTCGGGGACAATATCGTCCAATTCTTCATCCGCGCGCAAAGGCGAATCGGTTGTCACGCGACGCGGCGGGTCTTCGGCATTGTTCTGCGGCAAAAACGAAAGGAGTGTGCGAAGCAGATTGACCGCTTCTTCTTCACTGTTCGCGGCAAAATGCGCGACGCCGCTCGTACTGTTGTGGACCATCGCGCCGCCCAGTGTTTCAAACGAAACGTCTTCGTGTGTCACCGCGCGCACGACATCGGGACCCGTCACGAACATGTAACTCGTATCTTTGACCATCAATGTAAAATCGGTGAGCGCGGGGGAATAGACTGCGCCGCCCGCGCATGGTCCCATGATCGCGCTGATTTGCGGAATCACACCGCTCGCCAATGTGTTACGCAAAAAAATATCGGCGTACCCGCCGAGCGAAATCACACCCTCTTGAATGCGCGCGCCGCCCGAATCATTCAATCCAATAATTGGCGCGCCATTTTTCAACGCCATGTCCTGCAAGCGCACAATTTTTTCCGCGTGCGCTTCGCCGAGCGAGCCGCCGAACACGGTGAAATCCTGCGAGTACACGTACACCAATCGGCCATCAATCGTGCCATAACCCGTCACAACACCATCGCCATAGAATGTTTGTTCACCCGTACTGAACGATGAACCGCGCTGTGTGACGTACATGCCGATTTCTTGGAATGAACCTTCATCCAACAAAAGCTCGATGCGTTCCCGTGCGGTGTATTTGCC
>CALMZO010000270.1 GCA_937870825.1 uncultured Chloroflexota bacterium
GCCAATCACAAACGACATTATGTGTTGGCATCCGCCGAACCGCAGCGCCCGCGTCTGTTGCTCGTCACCGAAAAATTACGCAGCGCGTCCGTTCCGCTCACGCCGTTCGCGCTGCTGTTGAAAAAATATGTCAACGGCGCGTTCATCAATCGCGTGCAGGTCGTCACGCGCGAACGCATCTTGCGAATCGAATTTGACCAACGCGAGAACGGCATCTCCACGCTCGTCGTCGAACTCATGGGGAATCGCGCCAACATTATTTTGCTTGACGCGGGCGGCGTTATTCTCGATGCGCTCAAACGCGTGACCTCTGCGGTCAATCGCGCGCGTGAAATTGTGCCGCGCGCCAAATACGTTCCCCCCCCCCCACAAGGCAAAGCCGACCCGCTCGCGCTCACGCTGCCGCAATTGCAATCGCTTCTCGAAAAAGCGAATGGCGAAACGCTCGCGCAAAAAGTGGTGGCGAGTGTTGCGGGTACGAGTCCCCTGTTTGCCAGTGAACTGGCATTTCGCGTCAGCGGCGCAACCGATTCGTTGTACAGTTCCGCTTATGTAACGAAAATTTTTGAAGCATTGACGCGTGTGTGGAATTCGCCTGCCGAACCATCGCTCGCGTTTGAAAAGGAACATCCCGTCGCCGTCGCCGCATTCGCGCTGACGCAGTTTCCGCACTATGACAAAATTCCTTCGATGAGCGCGGCGCTCGAAACATTTTTTGGCGCAGAAGAATCGTACGAAGCGGTCAAAGTGCCGCTCCGCGCGCAAATCAACACCGCGCTGGAAAAAATGGAACGGATGCGCGCGAATCTCCAGCGCGAGTTGGTGTCGGCGGACGAAATCGAAACGCTGAAACTCAAAGGCGAAATGATTTTGGGTTATCAGTACGCACTTACGCCCGGACAAACGAAATTGCGCGCGCAAGTGGACGAACATTTGACGCTCGACATCGCGCTCGACCCAAAACAGAACGCGGTGGAAAACGCGAACGCCTATTTTGCAAAATACAAACGCGCGCGCGACGCGCAAGCCGCCGTTCCCGAACGCATCGGCGTCGTCGAAAATGACATCGCGTTCGTGCAGCAATTGTTGAATGATTTGGACGCGGCAGAATCGCGCGCGGAAATTGATGCAGTAATCGAACAAGCGCAAGAGGCGAACGTGCTGCCCGACACAACGACCGCGACGCGTGGGAACGTTACGCGTTCCGAACCGCGCGCGTTTTCGTCGGATGATTTTCAAATTCTCGTCGGACGCAACGCGCGCCAGAACGATTGGCTCACCTTTGAACGCGCGAAACCCGACGACGTGTGGCTTCATGCGCGCGGACACGCGGGTTCGCACGTTGTGATTTTGTCAAACGGCGCAGACGTTCCGCAAACGACGTTGGAATATGCCGCGTCGCTCGCCGCGTATTTCTCGCAAGCGCGCGCGCACGGCGCGGTGGATGTCATTTACACCCCGCGCAAAAATGTTCATCGCGTGCGCGGCGCGGGCGCGCATCCCGGACTCGTGACAGTGCGCGAGGAACGAGTTGTGAGAGTGAAACCTGCTGCGTTTTCGGAAGAATAAGATTTTGACTCGATGCTTTCACAGGGACCCGCTGAAGCGTCGAATCCACGAACCGGCAATATGCGCGGCGAACAAGAAATGTATGCGCTGATTCTCGAAACAGCGCGCAATGACGAACGCATTCGCGCGGTGATTCTCAATGGTTCGCGCGCCAACCCCAACGCCCCGCGCGATATGTTTCAAGATTTCGACATTGTGTATTTGGTGACGGAGGTTGCTTCGTTCGTCGAAAATCCGAAATGGCTCGAACGGTTTGGCGAAATGATGATTTTGCAAACGCCCGACGCGATGTTTGGCGCGCCGCCGCGTGACCAATTCGCGTATCTGATGCAATTCGTGGACGGCAATCGCATTGACCTCACGCTGTATCCCATCGCAAAACTTGACGCGTTCGGCGCCGACAGCTTGAGCGTTTTGCTTTTGGACAAGGATGGAATTGTTGCGCCGTTCCCGCCGTCGAGTGAACGCGATTATTTTCCCAAGCCGCCAAGCGCGCAAGAATACGCGGACTGCTGCAACGAATTTTGGTGGGTGTCCACATATGTGGCGAAAGGATTATGGCGGCGAGAAATCACGTACGCAAAATACATGTTGGATGAAATCATGCGCGCCGAGTTGTTCAAAATGTTGACGTGGCAAATCGGGATGGAAACCCGTTTTTCAAAAAACGCGGGCAAGTTCGGAAACTATTTTCAGAACTATCTCGACGCGCAAGAATGGAAAATGCTGAGGCAAACGTACGCGGATGCAAAGTACGAAAACAATTGGCGCGCGCTGTTTGCAATGTGTACCCTCTTTCGCCAAACGGCGCGCGCGGTTGCCGCACAGTTCTCTTTTGAATATCCTCACGGCGACGACGAACGCGTGACCGCACATTTGGAGCGCGTGCGCGCGAGCATTGACAATGAGGCGCAACATGATTGATTGGATTCTTTCGCAAATCCAAACCTTTGCCACGCTCGGCTTTTGTTTTGGACTCGCCGCGATTGTCGCGCTCGTGTTCGTTGCGTGGCGTTATCAAACAACGTGGGCGCTGCGATACGCGGGCGCGCTCGCGCTGCCGGTACTCTTTTTCTTGCTGTTCACTTTTTTTGTCGGCGGCATTCGTTTTTTCGCGTGGTGGTTTGCGGCGACGTTGTTCTGGAGTTCGCTTTTGCTCACGCTCGTCTGCGCGGCATTGGGTTTCGCGCAGCGCAAGTGGCGCGCGTTGTTTGTGAGCGCGATGGTTTCGATTCCGTTCGCGTTTTCTCTTTTTCTGTCGCCGGGGACACGCCTCGCCATCTTGGTTCCATTGTTGCTGCTCGCGTGCGCGGGCATACTGCGTTGGTTCACGCAGCGCGCAGAACAAAACATTGTGCCTTACAAATTCCAATGAACGTTTTTCCCGCACCCGTTTCGTACACGCGTTTGAAAGCGCTGCCGCTCGACGCGATCAAATCACCGACGGCTTTTGGAAACATTGGCGGCGCGTGAATTCTGAAAACGCGATTCCGTATTGTGCGTGGAACAATCGCGGCGCGGATAAAATGCGCATGTGGATACCCGTCAAATAAAAAATCCAGAATTCAGGGAATTCTGGATTTTTTATTTTCTACATCTTTTTCCCCAACGCAATCAGCGAAGTCCCCAACGGCAAATTCATCGCGCCCAACAGTCCGTTTTCCACTTGTCCGACCCCGCGCAAAATAGAATTGAGCGCGGGCGCGACGGGCTCCATGTCCACCTGATACGCGTCGTCGTCAAAGTGATGCGATTTCAATGCCGCGTTTTTTCCTGTCAAATTTTTTAGCGCAATCATTCCCGCCGCGAGCGGAAACACCAAAAAGAAATTGTACGAAAGGCGTTCAACACCGAACCCTACGCGTTCCATGATTTCCCTTATTTCCCTTGCTGTGTACCTTCTTTTGTGTGCGTTCAGTTCGTCGTTGCGACTCCACAGCCATTGAAACGCGGGCGTTGTGAGCAGCAGATGCCCGTTCGGGCGCAAGACGCGAAATGCTTCGCGCAAAATGTTTTCGTCCGCGTCGACGTGTTCAATCACATCGAGCGCGGTGACCAAATCGAACGACGCGTCGGGAAAGGGAATTTCCTTGGTCGCGTCGCCGAGCCGCACATCGTAACCGCGCTGCTGCGCGATGTTCACCGGACGCGCGTCCACTTCGATGCCGCGCACGCGTCCATAGCGCGCGAGATGATGAATCATGTTGCCCGCGCCGCAGCCGACATCGAGTACATCCAAATTATTTTTTTGCGGCAGCCCCTCGAGAAATTTTTCAATCGCCCATGTGCGCGTGGCGAACCACCAATGTTCGTCTTCGGGGATTGTTTTGGGGTACGAAAATGTTTGTGCGTGTGACATTGCAAGCATTGTATCGAAAACGCGTTTTGTCACCAAAGATGCGGCGTTGATGGTTATCCGCTGCATCACTCACTCAGCATCGTGCTTCCAGCCCAACATCCGTTCCGCTTTGGCGCAATTGAAAAAACTCGCGTTCCCGTTCAACTCGCCGCGCAATGGAACGTTGGGATAATGCCGCGCTTTGAGTTCGAGCGATGGCACAGCCACCGTGGTGCGCGGCGCGGCAACAAAGAACGTTTCGTGTCCCGGATAATTCGCGGTGAGGGATAGCAAACATGCGCGCGCGGCAGCGTGCGCGGTAACGTATGCCCACAAATGACGAACGAGCTCCTCGCCAAATTCCGCGCTGGATTCGACCGCGTACGCGAAATCGGGAACGACCCAATGAAAGCGCATACTCGCAATCGTCATGTCCTCATAACGGCGCGCGAACGAATCGGCTTGCTGCTCACAAATCCATTTGGATAAACTGTACGCGTCCTCGTTGTACGTGGGATGTTCTTCGTCGAGCGGCAAGTAATTGTAACGCGGCGCGCGGCTATATGCCAACCCAATCGCGTTCGCGCTGGATGCTTGACAGACCCGTTGGATTCCCAAACGCGCCGCCGCGCTCAACGCGTTGTAACTGCTGACCACATTGTTGTTATGCACCTCATAGTCCGGCGCGAGGTGCGGCTGCGGAATCGCCGCGAGATGAATTATCGCGTCACAGTCGCGGAACGCGTTTTCCACTTGCGCGTATTCCAGCATGTCCACGACGAGTGACGAAACATTTTGCCGAGTTTCATCTATCGCCACGCGGTCAATGCTGACGACGCTGTGCCCTTGCGCGAGTGCCAAATCCACAACCGCGCGTCCGACTTTGCCGCGCCCGCCGGTAATTGCAATCCTCATATCCGTTTCCTATTTCTGTGTTTGCAATTGAACACTATCCCCGTCCAAAAGCATTTCGATATTGCCGCGTTCATCCGTCCGCAGCAGCGCACGCCCCTCCAACAATTTCAATGTTTCCGGCGTCGGTTTGTCGCGCGAACTTTTTCCCACAAATAAAATTACCGTCGAAGGCGCGACGCGTTCCAATCATTCGCCTTCGATTTCATTTGGCAACGGTAGGATTGATGCATTTAGCCATTATGTCTGCGCGTACCGGCACATCACAACTCAGCTTGATTAGATTTGCATGCTCTGTTTTCGGTAAAGTTGTTGCGGCAACGCATTGTGCTGAAATAGACAGCCACGATCATTGCCCTATCTTTTTTGAGGTTCAAGAGTACGTCTCCAAAGACAGCCACAGTTCAAGAGTTCGTACTTTGTCGCGAGGTCTATGTAAAAACTCTCGCGGCTCGTCCAACCATTCAGGCATGTAACTTTTCGTGTACTTGAGCATATAGTCTATGCGATACTCTGATGCTGACCTTTCATGAGCTGTATGAGCGCCATGCACGCGACGTATATCGGTTTGCATACTGGATATGCGGCGATCCGGATGAAGCCGAGGATATTACGTCGGAAACGTTTGTGCGGGCGTGGACCGCACAAGCACCCATTCGTACAGAGACGGTGAAAGCCTACCTGTTTGCGATTGCCCGTAATCTGTATCTGCAACAGCGCCGCCGGTTGAAGCGCGAAACACAGCTGGACGCGCTCGCGCCAGACCCTGCTCCTACAGCCGAGCAATTGGTGGAGGACCGGCTCGCTCTGACGGAGGCGCAAGCCGGGATTCAGGCACTGCCGGAAACAGATCGCGCCGCCTTGATTATGCACGCCCTCTACGACATGCCCTACGATGAAATTGCACGAGCACTCTCGCTGTCCGTCGTCGCCGCCAAGGTCAAGGTTCATCGGGCGCGCCTGAAATTGGCGCAAGCCCGTCTCAAGAAGGAGACAAGAGAAAATGGCCATAAGCCGTAACGTAATTCTTGACCTACTGCCAGTCTATCTTGCAGGTGAGTGCAGTGAGGACTCGCGCGTATTGGTCGAGGAATACATCCAATCGGATAAGGAGTTGGCACATATGGTCAACGAAGCAAAGAAACAACCGTTCCCGGAAAACATCAAGATTCCTATCAACAAGGAGACCGAAATGGAATCTTTGCGAAAGGCGCAGGGAATGATCCACCGCACAATCCTCCTTGGAGGCGCCGTGCTTCTGCTTGTGCTTGTCACGCCATTGCTGGTGACGGCGGTTTTGGTCTATCTGATGTTCATTCGCTGAACCCTAAATTGCCCTTTGTCCAATCTAGTGCAGCATTAAACAAGCTCTTGTGAGTCACGCACAATGAAATTGTTTAGAAAGCGTCTTTCAACGCATCGGTACGCAAAACCAGTTGGGGTGATGCACTAGTGCAGCATTAAACAAGCTCTTGTGGGTCGCGCACAATGAAATCGTTTAGAAAGCGTCTTTCAACGCATCGGTACGCAAAACCAGTTGGTTAATGATGCACTAAGGACCAAAGATTATGCGATTTCGATTCGAACGCTACGCAAGTGGCGGAGGAACTTGATGTTCAACTTGCTTTTGCCCTCACGCGTTGACAATATCTTTCGCGGTCACAAGGTAGGGCTTGTGCTCTTTTGCTTGCTCGTATTCCTCAAAGTGACCATGAGCTTGAGGTCAATCATCAGTGGCTACTCGGTGGCGACTGGCGACGGCATCGCACTGGACACCTTCCCTGCCTTTGCTGCACAGGCATACGTGTCTCTGTTCGCACTCTTTGGACTTTCCCAATTCATGCTCAGCTTGCTCTGTATCTTGGCATTGGTGCGTTATCGCGCGTTTATTCCCTTGATGTTTGCGCTACTCTTGTTCGAATTTCTGGGCAGGCGACTGATTATTCAATTCATGCCGTTTGAGAGGATGGACACATCCGCTCCTACGATCATCAACCTCGTGCTCCTCGCCCTGATGCTCGTTGGACTCGCGCTGTCACTGTGGAGCCAACCTCAACCTCTTGAGAAGACGGTCACGCGAGATTGAGCTCTCCTCTTCGCTAGAGTGTCAACACGCATGGCAGAACCCATCAATTCTGGATTTGCTTGACCTGCTCTCTGCACAGTTACTCAAACAACAAACGACAGACAAGTGAATCGCAAGACCGAACCACCTTTAGCCCTGCAAGCCCCTATTCAAATAGGGGCTTGTCTTTGCTCTGCGCGCAGAGACTACCACGAAAACGGAAACGCAGAGATTTGTTTTGCCGCGCCCGCCGGTAATTGCAATCCTCATATCCGTTTCCTATTTCTGTGTTTGCAATTGAACACTATCCCCGTCCAAAAGCATTTCGATATTGCCGCGTTCGTCCGTCCGCAGCAGCGCGCGCCCCTCCAACAATTTCAATGTTTCCGGCGTCGGTTTGTCGCGCGAACTTTTTCCCACAAACAAAATCACGGTTGAAGGTGACACGCGTTCCAACCACTCGCCGTCAATTTCGTTCGGGAGAATTGCTGCGTCCGCCTCACCCAAAACATTCATTTCCAAAATGTCCGCGCGCTGCGTTTTGTTCAACGCGGGCGCGAACAAAAAAGTTTGCGCGTTCATTTCCAAACGCAACACAAGCGGCGCATCCGAATCGCCCGGCGGGTACAAAATCTCAAACGCCGCGTCCCCTGCGCGCAGCGTCGTTCCTGCCGTTGCCGCACTCACCGCGATTTGTTTTTGTTGAATCAGCGCGCGCCATTTTTCATAACTCACGCCCGGACGCGCGGGCGCGAGCGGTTCCACAATTTGCCCAATCGTGTAGCGTTCCACCACCGCATTGAGCGACGATAGATTGTCATTGTCGAGATGCGTCGCAATCACGACATCGAGCCGTTTGTCCCATAACGGAAATTGGGAACCGAGAAAACTCAACAGCACACCCGGCTCGCCCGTGCCGTTGATGAGAATGCGTTCGTCACGCGCCGTACGAATCAAGGTGGCATCGCCTTCGCCGGAAGCAATGAACGTGATGCGCGGGCGCGGGTCGGGCGCGGCAATCGCCGTCGTCCACACAAACATTGTCGTCACCGCGAGCAGCGCAATCGCAATCCACACGCGCGCGAGGAACATGCCCGTCATTTGTCGCACGCCAAAGCGCGTCGCAACAAATATCAGCGCGTAAAACACAATAACGAGCGGCGCGTCGATGCGCGAAACTTCAAATGAACCGAACGGAATTGCCGCCGTCGCTTGCACGACAAGAATACTGTATTGCAAACACACATACGCGCCCCACCCCATCACTTGCGCGAGCGCGCCGATGATGACATCGAGAAATAAAACATCGCGCAGCGCGTTCGCCAACATTTGCAAAAGCGTCGCCGCGCCTCCAAAAATCATAATAAAGGGCTGCACCGGGAGTATCAAGAAATTTGTGAGAAAGCCGACGATGGAAACGCGATGAAAATAAACAATGATGAGTGGCGCGGTCACGAAAAACGCGGCGGCGGTGACGATGAACGCGTCTTTTAAAAATTCAACAATCTGTCGCGCGCGCGAATCGCTCACGCGCGTTTTCAGCCAGCCCTCAATCCGATTTTGCAAACGCGGCGCGTAAATCAGCAAGCCAAGTGTGGCGAGAAAGGAAAGTTGGAATCCGACGTCCCACAAAACCCACGGATTGAATAACGTCATCACGAACGCGGCGACGGCGAGCGCGTTGAACGCCCAACTCTGGCGTCCGAGTTGCAGCGCAATGACGACGAGCGAACCCATGATGCACGCGCGCACGACGGAGGGTGACGCGCCGACGAGCAGTGTATACAAAATCAAAAAAAGAAGAATCAAAATCGTAACGAGATTTTGTGTGAACGCGGCAACGACATTCGCCATCACACCACTCGACGGATTCGTCACGACGCGCGCTTGCAACGCGGTTGCCGGTTTCCGAAAGACGTACGTGAGGACGCCAATCAACACCGCGATATTGAATCCCGAAATCGCGATGATGTGCGCGGTGTTGGTGTCGGCGAATGCTTGTTTCAACGCGGGCGGCAGTCCTCTGTCATCGCCGAGCAAAATGCCTGTGAGCAATGCCGCGCTCGGTTCGGGCAACAGTTGATTCACCGCCTGCTGCGCGGAATCTTTGAAATCATAGATTGTCGCCCAAAATTTTTCGCCATGCCCGGACGATATCGTGTACAAACGCGCGTTGCGAATCAACGTGAAAACGTGTTCGCGCGCCAGATATTCGCGGTACGAAAAGTCCGCGCCGTCGGGCGGCGTTTCCGGCGCGCCGTCCACCTGCACCTCATCCCCGTACTTGACGTTTGTATCGCGCGGCACGGAAACGAGCGCGAGGCCGTTCACCTCGCGCCATTCGCCGCGCGTTTGAATTTTGGTCGCATTCACGCGCACGAGCGTTTGCGTTTGGCGAATGTCGGGGTCGGCGACGACGATGCCGATGAGCGACGCGCGCCCCTGTTCATTGAATTGCGCGAGTTGTTGATTGATTTCAGAAGGGAGCGCGAGTTGATAGCGCAGCGCGCCGAAAATAAAAAAGAGGAGAACGAAATGCCATTTGCGAAGCGGCTCGTTGCGCCAAAAGAGCGCGAGATAACCGAGAGGCAATAAAAGCAACGCCAGCCAAACTTGCGTCGGCAATTTCAGAAACGACGCGGCGAGAATGCCAACAACCCAACCCGCGGCAAGGTAAATAAAAATCATGGTTTCGCGACCCCCAAACCGGATGCAATTTGTCGTCGAACGATTTGCAAGTCTAACGCGTCAGACGCGTTGTGTAAAGAGGGTCACCGTGTCAATCGAAAAAAGAGCTAGTGCATCATTAACCAACTTGTTTTGCGTACCGATGCGTTGAAAGACGCTTTCTAAACGATTTCATTGTGCGCGACTCCCAAGAGCTTGTTTAATGCCGCACTAGAGAAACCGAATGCTTTGATGTCCAAGAAAAAAAAGGCAACGAATAATCGCATGCTCCCTATCAGGGATTCTCAACCGCGCCAAGCTGACCGTCACCGCCGCGCAGGTCACATTCGCGACAACCGCTCACGCGCGCCACATCCGGCAAGCGGGTCATTTACTTGCTCACGTTACGCCGTAACGACTTGTGGCGAGGTTTTCAAACCCGAAGCTACGCGAATCGAAACGAATTCACATGAATGTTTAAAAGTTTCGTGCAGATTCGCAAGCTTCGTGCAAATTCGCGTTTCCGTCTCCGCCCACGATCGTTGTTTTTATTGGTCATGCGTAACAGCAGTTACTTGGTAAGGTCCTGCTCCAGAGCATAACGAATCAGGTCGGCAGTTGTGTCGAGGCCAAGTTTTTCGAGAATGCGCGTGCGATAGGTGGAGACGGTCTTGGGGCTGAGGGCGAGTTCGGACGCGATCTCGTTCAGATTTTTGCCTACCCCGATGCCGCGCAGCACTTCGAGTTCGCGGTCCGAGAGCGCGTCATGCGCGGCGGAGGGCGCACCGCCGAGCGTTTGAGCGAGCTGCTCTGCCAGCGCCCGCGTAACGTACTTGCCGCCGCGCGCGGCTTGCCGAATCGCGTCGATCAATTCTTCGGGCGCACTGGTCTTGGTCAAATAGCCCGACGCGCCGGATTTAAAAGCGCGCACCGCGTATTGTTCTTCCGGATACGCGCTCAAGATGAGCACACGGAGATGGGGATGCCGCGCGCGCAGCTGCTTGAGCACTTCAAGTCCATTGAGGTCTTGCAAAAAAATATCGAGCACCGCGACATCGCACGGCGCAGTTTCCGCTAACCGGAGTACGTGTTTCCCCGACTCTGCTTCGCCGGTCAACTGCATATCCGGCGCGTCGGCGAGGATTTCGCGGATGCCGCGCCGTACAACCGCATGGTCGTCGGCAATAATCACACGAATCATGCCTCCCTCCCTCGCGGCACGCACGCCAAAATGCGTGTCCCTTCTCCCGGCGCGCTGCGGATGCTCAACTCTCCACCCAACGCCCGGACCCGTTCGCGCATTCCGATCAAACCAAAATTTTCGGGACCGCGTTTGCGTTCCGGCGCAAACCCGCGTCCGTTGTCTTCAAGTCGGAGTTCCCATTTGTCGTCCGTCGCGCCCAGAGTAATCTCGACGCGTGTGGCGCGCGCGTGACGCGCGATATTCGTCAGCGCTTCTTGAGAGATGCGAAAAAGCGCAAGCGCAACTTGCGAGTTTGGTACCGGCAGCTTGTCCGGAACGATAACCTCACAGGGGATGCCGGTGCGTTCGGCGAAACGCTTGACTTGCCACTGGAGCGCCGCTTCCAGGCCCAAGTCATCCAGCAAGCCCGGACGCAGTGCACTCGCAATACGATGAACTACCCGATTTGCCACGTCGGTCATTTCCATCATTTCGTCGAGCCGGGCTCGTTTCTCATCATCGGACGGCAGCCGCCGCGCAATCCAGGCGAGGTCCATTTTGAGGGCAGACAGGAACTGACCGAATTCGTCATGAATTTCGCGCGCGACCATGGCGCGTTCCTGTTCGCGCGCGGAATCAAGATGGGCAGCCAGCGCGCGCAGCTCCAGCGCGCTCGTGCTCAGTTCCTTGACCAGCCGCGCATTGTCGATGGCGATAGCAGATCCGCGCGCGAGCGTCGTCAGCAGCTGTTCGTCCTCCGCGTCAAAGGCGTCGGGTTCCGCGCTTTCGACGTTGAGCGCGCCGATGGTGCGCCCTCCCACCTGCAGCGGCACGCACAGTTCCGAGCGAATGCGCGGGTCGGCTTCGAGATAGCGCGGGTCGCTCTGCACGTCGCCCGTGCGGACCGGCTCGCCGTGTTCTGCCACCCAGCGTGTAATGCCTTGCGGCAGCTCAAAAAAACCGCGCACCCGCTCCAGCTCTTGTTCGTATCCCGCCGGGTCCAGATTCATGCGCGCGTGCGCCAGCAAATGGATTTCGCCGCTCGTTTCGTCGCGCAGCGCGAGCGCCGCGCGCTCGTACGGCGTGAACACCTCAACCGTCTCCAACACCCGCATGCCAATGGCTTCGGGCTCGTGCAGCTGGCTAAACACCACGCTCGCTTCATGCAGTGTTTCCAAATGGTGAACGCGGCGCGCCAGTTCCTCCTCCGCACGCTTGCGCGCGGTGATATCCTGCATCGTCGTCAGCGCAAAACGCCGCTCGCCAAAATTCAGGGGATAGGTAACGAGCTGTACGATGCGCTCTTCACCCTGCTTGGTGTAAATGCGCATTTCGTCACGCGCCAACCCGCCTTGCTGTGCGAACTCGGCTTTTACGTCTTCGGGGTTCACGTCGCGGACAATCCCGAGTTCCGGTGTGGTCTTGCCGAGCATTTCTGCACGGGCGTACCCAACCAATTTTTCCATCGCTTCGTTGAGGTCAACGATAGTCACTTTGGGCATTTGGAACAGCAGCGTTGGAACGGTAGACCGGTCAAAGAGCACCGAATACTTTTGCTCGCTCAAGCGCAATGCCTCTTCCATCTGATTGCGCGCGGTGATGTCTCGCGAGGTTTGCAGCATGAATTGCTCGGGTCCGATCTCGACCATGTCAAGGTTGACGATAAAGTTACGCGCGCCGCCCGCCTTTGTGTGTAGGGTGAGTTCCAGGTCGCGCACCGCGCCGTGTGCTTGGAGTGCGGCGAGGATTCGGGCGTGTGTTGTCGCATCGGGACTGATGCCCAATTCAGAGGATGTTTTGCCGATAACTTGTTGCTTGCTAAACCCAAACACTTGCTCAAAGGCGCGGTTGACCTCCACAATCATGCCGTCCGGCATGTGCGACAGCGCAATCGCGAAAGGCGACTGCTCAAACAACTTGAAAAACATTTGCGCGCTTTCGCCGCGCGCGTGTTTGTGTTCCGTAATGTCGCGCAGGGTCACCAGCAGCTCGCGCGGCGCGCCGTCGTCGCCGCGCGTCATGACGCCCGTGCGCTGTTCGACCCAGTGCCACGCACCCGCCTGGTCGCGCAAGCGATATTCGAGCGGCAGTGCAGTGCTGCCGTTTTTCAAATCTTGCCAGTATTTGAGGACAGGCGGTTTATCGTCGGGATGGACAGCAGAGAGGATGGAGCCGGGGGCTTGGAATTTACCTGGCTCGTAGCCGCAAAATTCGGCGCCGTTGAGAAAGGTGGTCGCGCCGCTGGCGAGGTCGAGCGTATAGACCGTATCGGGCAGCGCGGCGAGAAGCGTCGCAAGCTGTGCCTGAGTGGTACGCAGGTCGGCTTGGAGCTGCCGGTGCAAATGAATTTCCGGAGCGCGCTGTGCCAAGAGCGCGCCCGGCTCGTTGTCGTCGGGTGCTGTGTGCGGTTTCATCGTTCCGCCTCCACGCACATTATATCATTTGTTCAAACACCTCGACGACCTCCGGGTCAAAATGCTTGCCGCTCTGCTCGCACAGATACTCGCGCACTTGCGCGGGTTCCCACGCGCGGCGATAGGGTCGGTTCGATGATAACGCGTCCCACACGTCCACGACGGCAAAGATGCGCGCGGCACGCGGAATGGCTTCGCCCTTCAAGCCGCGCGGGTAACCGCTGCCGTCCCATTTCTCGTGATGAGCATATGGAATGGCGAGCGCGGCTTGCAAATAGCGAATCGGTTTCAACAACTCGTACGCATATCCGGGATGCAGGCGCATGATTGCCCATTCCTGTTCGGTCAGGGGACCGGGCTTGAACAAGATTGCATCGGGCACGCCCATCTTGCCAATGTCGTGCAAGAGCGAGCCGCGCCGGATATTCATCAAGTCGGCTTCGCCGATGCCGAACGCGCGCGCAAGCTGTTCGGTCATCGCGGTCACGCGCAGAGTATGTCCTTCGGTCTCTTTGTCGCGCAGGTCGAGCGTCCGTGACCAGCCCTCAATTGTCTCATCGTACGCCAACCGCAGTTCGGTGTTGGCTTGCCACACTTGTTCAAACAAACGCGCATTGTCAAT
>CALMZO010000271.1 GCA_937870825.1 uncultured Chloroflexota bacterium
GTCAATGCGGGCTCGTCTAATGGCAGGACGCAACACTCTGGATGTTGTTGTAGTGGTTCAAATCCATTGCCCGCAGCACAAAAGAAAATGCGCCTGCTCAGGCGCATTTTCTTTTGTACATGAGTGGTGTAAAATCTACTCGTTGATTGGAATCCTCTTTTTATTTGAATGAAAAAAACCATGCCGCACATCAAACGCATTTCAAAACAAACAGGCGGAGATTTATTCGAATTCCGCGATGCGCCGCTGCTTCGCAGTTTGGCAAAACGAAAGACGAGATGGCCGCTCTTGCTTGAAACTCCATTGGGTTTGTACAATCCGTCATACCACGTTGACCTCAAAGAGGGCAACGCAACACAAAAAGACCGCTTGAATATGGAAGGCAAAACCGAACCATTCAATGAACAAATTGCAAAGATTGTTGGCTTGACACAAACGGCATTTCCAAGTGAGGTCTTGGGCGTTACGACAGAGTTACATCCTGACCAAGAGCTGACTTTACTGTATGCAAAAATAACAGCTGTCGAAACTGAAGAAGGAACTGTTGAATTTGATTATCCCTTTACGCCAAATTGTTTAACATTCACCGAAGAACTCAAATCCCGCCTTTGGCTTTATCATCTCAAACATCTGCGCCAAAGTGACCCGTTTGTGTACATGGAGGCAGCCAATCGAATTGACTCTTTTTGCAAAGAGGTGATGGACTACAAGCAAAAGCTGAAAGGCAAAACGCGCGACGCCTCTTCAGGCAAGAGTGTTCAAGAGACACTCGAAAATAATCTGCTGTTGTTGAGCCGCTATTGGGAATGGCTCGGCATTAAATTGGGATTGCATGTGACAAGATTTCCTGACCAACCGTACGCGACCATCGCGCTGATAGGACACGGACGCATCCAACGCGGCATCGAATTAAAGTACGACTCACAAGGTTACACGCGCGCACACTATAAATCTTATCCGGGAGGACGAGAGACACTCATTCTCTGTTTTCAGCACAATGACCGAAACTTGCTCAAGGGTACAGAGTATCTTGATGTCATTGATGCAAGTGAGTTGGGCAGATTCATGGTAGGCGAACTGTCCAAGATACAACAACCCAAAGATGAGTAAATTTGTAACCACTCCGATTGTGGACTCTGTGCCTCCGCGAAAACAATCGGTCAAGCGGCATTTTGGTTCGCATCCTTATTTCACGCGGCGACCTTGGAATGTCGTTCAAGCGTATATCAAACATTTCGCTCCAAATCCCCAAGCCCTTGTGCTTGACCCATTTGGCGGAAGTGGCGTGACGGCAATTGAAGCAATCGTACTCGGACAACAAGGTATCCATGTTGACCTTAATCCGCTTTCTAATTTCATTTGTCAACAAATTGCAATTGCCCCTGTCGACATCTCCGCGCTTCGGAATACATTCTTGAAACTTACCGATGTATGTCGTGACTACATCAATCACATCTATTCCCTTTCTCTCGATGCTGTGTTGCAAGAAAAGGAAAGAGCTTGGTACCCCACCTCAATTGATTTGCCCAAGAACGCAGATGCTCCCAAGATTGAGAATCTTTTCACGCGACGGCAACAACTCTCACTCGGATGGCTTTATCACAACATCTGTCAAATTCGAGATGCGACGATTCGTGACCTCATGCGCTTTGCCTTTTCGGCGACGCTAAATAAATGCAACCTAACATACAGCACCACGAAAGGACGGAGTGAAGGACGCGGCAATAGCGGCATCATGCACACATACCGTTATTGGCTGCCTCAAAATCCTGTCGAACTCAATGTCTGGAATGAGTTTCAACAAAAATTCAAAAATTTGCTCGCGGTCAAAAAAGAGACGAATCAAGTCATTGGCAGAAATTATGAGCGTTTGAGAATTCTGCATGGCTCGGCAACCCAGCTAACGAATTGGATTGAAGAAGCATCGGTGGACTATATTTTCACAGACCCACCTTACGGCAGCCACATTGCCTATCTCGACCTCTCGACCATGTGGAACGCATGGCTCGGTTTTGATGTCAGCGTCGAAGACAAGAAATTGGAAGCCATTGAAGGCGGAGACCTTGACAAATCATTGGATGAATATGCGCGACTCTTGCAAGAGTCAATGGAGCAGATGCAACGGGTCTTGAAAAAGGATGCGTGGCTCAGCATTGTGTTTGCCCACAAAGATTTGTCGTATTGGAATGTGTTGATTGAAGGCGCCCAAGATGCAGGGTTTGAATACGCCAACACTGTCGTCCAAGAAAGTTTTCAATTTTCGCGGCACAAGCGAGCCAATCCAAATTCCGTTCTCTCTGGCGAGTTAATTCTCAATCTGCGAAAAAAGACCAAGCCGCGACGAATTCAATTCAATAATGGAAGAGGCGGCGAGCGTCAGGTCATTACAGAGCAAGTGGAGCATCTCTTGAGCGTGAACGAACTAGGTTTAGCCACTGAAGACCTTTTCAATCGTCTCATTCCGCGCCTCCTCGAACACGGCTTGCTGAAATCAGCCAAGACCGCAAAATTGTTGGACATCCAAGCATACTTGCAAGAAACCTTTTATTTCGACCCAGAATCCTCAAGATGGTTTATCTCACCCAATGTTGCCGTCAAAGGGCGAGAGTTGATTGCATTGCAGGAGAACAACGGACAACTCTCACTCGGTTTAAAGTAAGAGCGAACAAATAAAAATGCGCCGTGTAGGGCGCATTTTTATTGACTCGTTTTTTTTCGTAACCTCGGATTCCGTTCTCGTAAGAGTACCCCCGCTACCCACCCCAACGCATTCGCCAACACATCAAACAACGTGTGGGGCGCGCCCCACACCAAGTTGATTTTGCTTTCGTCCCGGCCCGGCCCGCGCGGTGATCTGGCTGGCGATCGGCGCCGGCGGCGCGCTTGGGGCGATGGCCCGCCACGCGGTCAATCACCTCATCCATCAACGCGCGCTGGCGGCGACGTTTCCCGCCGGCATCTTCATCGTCAACGTCACGGGCT
>CALMZO010000272.1 GCA_937870825.1 uncultured Chloroflexota bacterium
TGCAGTTCGCCGCGCGCGAGCATCGGTTTAATCATGTTGCCCGCGTCCATCGAACCTTCTGCCGCGCCCGCGCCGACGATGGTGTGAATCTCGTCAATGAAAACGATGATTTGACCTTCCGCGCTTGTGACTTCTTTGAGTACCGCTTTCAAACGTTCTTCAAATTCGCCGCGAAATTTCGCGCCCGCAATCATTGCGCCAAAATCCAATGCGATGACTTTTTTGTCTTTCAATGGTTCCGGCACATCGCCGCGCACAATACGCTGCGCGAGTCCCTCAACAATCGCGGTTTTGCCAACGCCCGGTTCGCCAATCAACACCGGATTGTTTTTCGTACGACGCGACAGAATTTGCATCACGCGGCGTACTTCTTCATCGCGTCCAATCACCGGGTCCAGCTTGCCTTTGCGCGCGAGTTCGGTTAAATCGCGTCCGTATTTTTTCAATGCCTCGTACGTCGCTTCGGGATTTTGATTCGTGACGCGTTGATTGCCGCGTACCGATGTCAGTGCTTGCAAAATTTTGTCGCGCGTCACGCCCGCGCGTTTCAAAATTTGACTCGCTTTGCTTTCGACTTCGGCAAGGCCAATTAGAAAATGTTCTGTCGAAACGTACTCGTCTTTTAAACTGTCCGCGACAGATTGCGCGTCGTCCAACACGCGTCCCGTTTGCCGCGCAAGTCCGACTTGGACCGCGCCGCCGTACGCTTTTGCTAACTTATCAATTTCACTTTTTGCTTGCTGCGCGAGCGTTTCGGGATTGGCTTCCACCGCGCGCACAACTTGCGGCACAACGCCATCGCTCTGATTCAACAGCGCCAGCAACAGATGTTCGGGTTCAATCGTGCTATTCGAACTTTCTTGCGCGAACGCCTGCGCGCCGACGAGCGCTTCTTGTGCCTTTTCGGTTAGTTTTTGCATGTTTAGTGCCATAATTTATTTCCTCTTGTTTGCCAGTTCAATTTCAATTTCCAGTATTACTTGCAAGGTATTCAATGGAACAGTCACTTTAGATACCGTTCCATCTGACAAATGCAAATGATGATGGCTCGAAAATTCCTTGTGATGTGCCGCGTTATCCCAACGCTTGATGAGCTTGCCATCCTTGTCTTGCCAGTGAAAACTATATTTTCGGATTTTGATTTCGGAATTTGTTTCCATCACATTCTCAAAAAATTCGCCTTGACTTGAATCATATAAGTTTGCCTTGAGACGAATGAGCCCATCCGTGTCCGTAACATCACGTCTCAAGATTTGATACGTGATGACCATCGGACTGGAGATGAAACGCGCTTCGATTTCATCAAAGTAAGCTGTAATGTGCGAGTTCATGTTTGCTTCCCACTGTCAAGCAAGGTCATTCGCTGTTCAAGATTTTGCAACATCTCGAATGTGGCAGACCATTCGAAAAAATCCATTGCGTCGCCGAGTTCGCCTTGTTCAAAGCGAGGGTAAAACTCGTGCGTGGGCATTTTGTAGATTTGTTCAAACGCGACGATTCGAGTTTCAAGGCGCGTTTTGACGTTTTCAAGACGCGATGTTTCACGCTCAAACAGTTTGTCAAGGGTCTGTTCGACAACCTGATCAATCGCGTTTTCGTCAGCAGATACATATTGTTCGAGTCGTTTTACTTTTTCGAGCACGGTTGACATAGACTACTCCCTTCTTTCAAAAGGCACGCGCGCCGACGAGCGCTTCTTGTGCCTTTTCTGTTATTTTTTGCATGTTTAGTGCCATAGGTTATTTCCTTTCAAGAAGGTATTACCAGTCAAAAACAACAGTGCTTGCCCTCCCCCACTTCTTACCTCTAACCTTAAAGAAACCACGCGAGCGAGAAAGCAAGCACTGCAACTAACCTGACGTTTTACGTTTGACCCCTCAATTCTTCGGGGCAGGCTCTTTCACGCCTCACTCTTCCGCCGGCGCTTCCTCTTCACCCTCTTCTGCTTGCGGCGCGGGCTTGGGCGCAGGTTTTGCGATGGGTTTCGCACCCGCCACAGGTTTCGCCGCCGCGGGCGCTGCCGGTTTTGGTGGTTCGGGCGCTTCGAGTGAATTCACCACCGAACGCACGCCTTCCACTTTTGCTGCAATTTCGGCTGCGGCTTTTTTGATGTCTTGTGAGGCGACGCTGCCTTTTAAATAAATATCGCCGAACGCACTGCCGACGAGAATTCCGGGAAAACTGCCGCGTGTGCGCGAATCATTGCCGAGTGCTTGCGCGACGGCGATTTCCAAATCCGTATCCACATACAAGTGACTGATGACATCCTGAACGCCTTTTGTTTTCAAAACGACGTCCTCTGTGACTTCGCGTTCTGCGCGCGTGCGAACGTGTCCGCCGATTTCGACGATACCGTTGTTTGCTTTGAGGTCGAGCGCATCTGTCCATACGCGCACGCCCGTATAATTTTGCAATGTGCTGATGGCGGCGAGTTCTAATGCTTCGTCTTGCGCGGAACGTGCCATTGTTGCTTCTGCCATGTGTTTACTCCTTTTTGGATTTTGCGGGTGCTGCTTTGCGCGGACGCCGCACTTGAATTTTCAGCGTCGTGGCGCCGGTGGCGCCGGGTTGTTTCTGTTCTTGAACGCGTATCAGTTCGCCATCGCTTGGTGATGTGATGGACTCGGGAAGACGAATTTGATTTTGTTCCAAAATTCTTTGCATCAATTCCAATTTTTCCGTGAGATTCATAATCACTTCGACACCTGCCAAATTCACGCCCAGATTATCGACGAGGCGGGCGATTTTTTTCAAACGTTCAATGTCGCGCTGCGAATACAAACGAATGCTGCCGCGCGAACGTTTCGGTTTCACAAGCCCCGCGCGTTCGTAATAACGCAATGTCTGCGGATGCATTTCTACCAAACGCGCGGCAACGCTGATAACAAACATCGGCTCGTCGCTGCTGTTGCCATTCGTTTCCCGAAAATAGATTGCCATACTATATCACCACTTTCGCTTCCGGTTGGTGTCAACACTCGGTGGTCTGCACATTTCTTACTTCGCGCGCAGTGCTTGTAATTCTTGAAACAGTTCCATTTCTTGTTTGCTCAATTTGTCCGGAAGCACGATTCTCACGCGCGCATACAAATTGCCAAACGCGTTCGGTTCGTTCAACTTGGGCATTCCTTTGTTCGAGAGGCGAATCGTTTTGCCGTTTTGCGTCTCGGCAGGAATTTTAAGCAGAATGTTTTTTCCGTTGGGCGTTGGCACAGCCACTTCGCCGCCGAGAATCGCGGTGTACAAGTCCACCGGCACTTCGACCGTGACATCATCCCCATTGCGTTCAAAACGCGTGTCGGGCAAAACCTCGATATTCAAAAACAAATCGCCCGCCGGGCCCGCGCCGACTCCCGAGCCGCCTTGTTTGGCGAGCCGCACGCGTGAGCCGGTCTTGACACCCGGCTTGATGTCCACTTCCATCTTTTTGCCGTCTTTATGCAAAATGCGTTTCGTGCCGTGATACGCTTCATCAAACGTAATTTGCACGGGCTGTTCCAGATCGCGTCCGCGCGCGTTCATCCCGCCGGTGCCTGCGCGCCCGCCGCCGGAAAAGCCGCCCGCGCCGCCGCCAAAAAAGGTGCGAAAGAAATCGGAGGCGCCGCCGAGGTCGCCAAAGATTTGTTCGTACTCTTCCGGGTCCACCGTGCGATACGCCGCGCCGCCGCTCCTGCCGCCGGTGGCATCCCCCCACGTAAAGGGTTGTCCGCCGCCCGCGCGTTGATAGTTTTCATAGTCTTTCCAATTCGCGCCCAACGCGTCGTACTTTTTTCGTTTTTCCGGGTCGCTGAGCACTTCGTACGCTTCGTTGACCTCTTTGAATTTTTGCTCGGTGGCATTATCCCCCGGATTGACATCGGGATGCAGCTTGCGCGCCAATTTACGGTACGCGGACTTGATGTCCTTTTCGCTGGCATCCTTGCTGACACCCAAAGTCTTGTAATAGTCCTGATATTCCACAGTTGCCTCTCAATAAAAAAGCGGGATACCCGTGCCCACCCGTCCTTTGCCAATCCCACAAAATCTGCGGCAAAGTATAGCAGCTGCCAATTGCAATGTCAATAAATTATCAAAAATTTTAATAAAAACTTGATAATAACATTGTCAAGTTTATTGACAGATGGACTAACACAATTTATAATCACGCGAGAATGAATTTTGTACAGGAGGAACCAACCTATGAGCAAACTTGTTCACTGGCAACCGATGAGTGAGATGCTGTCTTTGCGCGACGCGATGAATCGGCTCTTTGAAGATTCGTGGGTGAGCAATCGCGAGTGGAGCAATGTTCCCGTGGCGTGGACGGAACCCTCATTGGATGTGTACGAAACCACAGATACTCTCGTTGTGAAAGCTGCGATTCCCGGCGTGAAACCGGAAGATGTCGAAATCACGGTCAAAGGCAACTATCTCGCCATTTCCGGTGAAACCAAAGAAGAGACCGAATCTCAAGACAAGAATTACTTGCGCCGCGAATCGCGCGTGGGCACGTTCAGCCGCATGATTGAATTGCCGAACGAATTGCAGAGCGACAAGGCGGACGCGAAATTCGAGAACGGCGTTTTGACAATTACGTTCCCGAAAGCGGAACAACTCAAACCCAAAAAGATCCAGGTCAAAGCCGTCGAATCGAACGGACAGTCCAGGAACTAACCTCGAATAAAAAAACGCCGCGCAGTCTCTGCGCGGCGTTTTTTTCGTGTCCATCACGGCACTGTCGTTGCTATCGGAACCGGTGTCACCGGAATCGGTTGCGGTGTTTGGGTAATAACGCTCCCAAGAATCATGCTTAACACAACGAGCAAGCCAATGACGACAAAGATTCCGCTTGCGATGCGGACGCCGCGACTTTGAGAACTTGTTTGTGGTTTCTTTTGCGGCGCTTTTTTTGCCTTTGCCATACATCTCCTCCTGAAAAAATGCGGGAAGGATTATAGCATCAACAAATTTGCCGCGCCAATTTTTATTTCGTCAAAAGAAATCGTTTCCGCACCATGCGACTCAACACGTCCATTGCCAACACCACAATCAGAATCAAAATCAAAACCATTGCCACGCGTTGATAGGTCAGCGTGTTAATGTATAGATTCAGCAGCAGTCCGATGCCGCCCGCGCCGACGAACCCCAAAATCGCCGAGGCGCGGATATTGTACTCGATCATAAACAACAGTTGACTCCACACACTGTTCGCGCTTTCATGCCACATCACAAAGCGCGCCAGATGCCACGGGCGCGCGCCGAGCGCGGACACGGCTTCCAAAATTTCCGGGTCAACCGCTTCAAATGTCTCCGCGTACAATTTTGCCAGATAGCCCGCCGTGTACACGGCGAGCGCGAGCGTACCGGCCAGCGGACCCAAGCCAACCGTAATTACAAAAATGACTGCCCACAACAAAGACGGCACTGTTCGAATCGCGCCGACGAACACACGCGTGGCGTACACCACGACGCGCGGCATCAAATTCCGCGCGCCCAAAAAACCGAGCGGCACCGCGAAAATGAAACCGAGCAGACTTCCCGCGAGCGCCATGTGAATGGTTTCCCACAATGCGGCGAGCGCTTGCGGCAAAATTTCGGTGTCAGGCGGAAATGTTTCGCGCGCAAAGAGGACGAGATTCGATGCGCCTTTGGACAGCCGCGCCGGGTCGAACAGCCCCAATTGGCCGAGCAGCAAAACGAGGACGCCAAGCACGCCTGCGGCAATCAACAAATCGTGATTGAGCAGAACTTGAGGCGAGGCGCGGGGCGAACGTTCTAACGTTTGACGCGGCGACTCGGCGCTCATTCCAAAACCTCGCGCACATGCGCGAAACTTAGCTCGTGCGCGGTGGAACGTTCGACGATGGTGCCCTGTTTGAGGATGACAACTTGGTCGCCGATTTCTTGCACCAGCGGAATTTCGTGCAGGTTAATTACAAACGCGATTTGTTCGCGCGCGCTCAAGTCCCGCATCGCTTGCAACACTTGCGCGGCACGCGGCAAATCGAGGTCCGAAACAAATTCGTCGGCAAAGACAATACGCGGCTGCTGCAGCAGCGTGCGCGCGATTGCAACTCGCTGCCGTTCGCCCCCGCTCAAGCGATAAACGGGCTCGGAGGCTTTGTGAACAATGCCGAGCAAGTTCAGATATTCGCGCGCGCGTTCTATTTCCAGTTTGGGAAAAATCCCGAGCAGCGGCAGCACCGGATTCATGCGCCCGACCGCGCCGAGCAAAACATTCTCCAACGTCGTCATGCCGCGCACCAAGCCCAACTGCTGCGGAATGTAGCCCACGCGTTGACGCAATGCGGGTGTGGTGCGCGCATTGTCGCTTAACGTATGTTCCAGAAGGTCAACACTGCCGCGCTGCGGTGACAAAATTCCCGCGAGGATTTTCAACAGCGTTGTCTTGCCCGAACCGGACGCGCCAAGAATTGTCAAAAAACCGCTGACGGGAATTTGCAGCGAAATATCACGCAGAATCCACGCGTCGTTGCGATACGCGAACCAAACAGCATTAGCCCTGCACGCGACACTAGAGGCAAGGGTCGTGGCAGGGCTAATAGTTTGTGGCAATGAAAATGCGGTGGTTGTTTGCATAGGCGGGGGCAACTCTTTTGGCTGCCCGAAAGTGTTAGGGCGAAATTTTTTCAGTGAATGTCAGACCCGCCAACTTGAGATATTGTTTGAGCGCGGCGAGATGTTTCTCCGCCGACGATTTTTCGAGACCGACAAAAATTCCCGAAATAAAGCCGCGCATCACCTCGCGATATTGTGGTTCACCCAAACCTTGCAGCGCGTCCACAACGCGCGAACGCAGCGGCTCTTGCAATTCTTTGCTCAACAAAATTGCGTGTGACGGAATCGGTCCTTGTTGTTCCAGGACGCGTGTGTTGGCGAGGACCTCATTATACAATTTTTCCGGCACATCACCAGCAATGATGCCGACGTCCACCTGTCCCGCTTTCAATGCTTCCCAGCATTGCTGATAACCGCCGCCGAAAACGACATTGCCAAAAAACGCTTTCGCGTCGGCTTCACCTTTTTCGGGTTTGGGAATCATGTTCAATTCAATCAGGCGTCCCATCGGCGAAACATAGCCGGACGTGGAAACGGGACTCGAAAAGCAAACGGTCTTGCCTTTCAAGTCATTCAACGTTTGCGCGGGGCTGTCTTGCGGCACGACCCAGTACGAGTAATAATACGTTGCGTTTTGCTTTTTGCCGTCCATTAAAACTTCGCGCACTTCGGCAAAGGCGAGCTCGGCACCGGCTTTTTCCACGGCAAGATGCGCGGGCCAGGCACCCATAAACGCAACTTGTGCTTGCCCGAAACGCAGTGCCTCAATGACACCGGCTTGACTCAACGGCACGTACATCTCAACATCCACATCCGCTAACTTGGATTCCAGATATTGTTCAATCGGTTTGGATTTTTCGAGCATTTCGTCGGTTGCGAGTGTGGGCTGAATCGCGACGACCAGTTTCTGTTTTGTCGAGGGCGCGCTGCCGCCACACGCCGCGAGCATCAACGAAACGAAAACGAGGGCGATGCCAAAAACGATGCGGTTCATTCGAAACTCCTCTGAGGGAAAAGTCAACTCACTTGATTTGCGCTTGCTTGTGCTATAAAATCTCACCGTGTAACGCGATGGAGAACGCCTCAGCACCCTGCGTAGAAATTGTGAGTTTGTACTAACAAGTCTTGTTAGTATAGCATAACAAATCCTGACCCGGGCTAAGAATTCCATAAAACTTTTTCATGCCATGAGCGACACCAAAACGACGCCGACAATAGAAGAATATCTCGAAGTCATTTACATGATGGCGGCAGAGGGCAAAGTGGTCAAGGGCGCGCGCCTCGCGGAAACAATTGGGGTTTCTCGTCCGACCGTGACGGCTACATTGCGTCGGATGGCGCGTGATGGCCTCATCAAGCAGAACGCGAAAAAACAAGTCCAACTGACGAAAAAGGGTTATACCATCGCGGACACGCTCCAGCGGCGGCATCGCATCATTGAGCGTTGGCTAACCGATGTGCTCCAATTCGACTGGGCAAAATCCGACGCCGAGTCCCATCGCCTCGAACACGCTTTCTCGGATGAAGTGGTGGACCGTTTGAATGAATTGTTGGGACGTCCCGAAACGTGTCCGCACGGCAATCCCATTCCCGGCAATCAACGCAACGGCAAGGCGATGCCGACGATGCCCCTCTCTCAAGTCGCGGAAGGTGAAAATGTGCGCGTGACGCGTATCTCTGAATACGCGGAAAACACGAACGACCTGCTGCGGGACTTGGGCGAACGCGGTTTGCGTCCCGGTGCGAACGTTGTCGTTACGCACATTTCACCGCTCACGCGCGCGCTTACGCTGTCGAACGGAGAAAAACATTTTTCCATTTCCGCGTCCATCGCCGACGCGGTCTGGGTGACAAAGGTCTAGCAATCAGTGAGCAGCGAGCAGTTTGACCACAGACGGAATACCGAATACTGATTGCCGATTTCTCTCCAAAGCAATGCCGCGTACAAGAATTGTCTGCACGATTGGACCCGCGACGACAACGGAAGAAAAACTGCGCGCCCTGATTCATGCGGGCATGAATGTGGCGCGCATCAATTTTTCACACGGCACACGCGCCGAGCACAAAGCGCGCGTGGACATGATTCGCCGCATCGCAGCGCAAGAGGATGCCATCGTCGCCATCTTGGGCGATTTGTCGGGACCCAAATTGCGCGTGGGCGAAATTCCGAACAATTCGTTTATTTTGCGTCCGGGCGAGATTGTGCGCTTTTCGCTGGACCAGGATAACGAACCGTCCACGATTCCACTCGATTTTCCGTTTTTGGGGGATACGCTGCACCCGGGCGACCACATGCTGCTCGACGACGGCACTAAAGAATTGCGAGTGGTCAGCGCGAATCCGCGCGAAATTCAAGCCCGCGTGATGACCGGCGGCGAACTGCGCTCGCGCAAAGGCGTGAATTTGCCGCACGCGGTGATTCCGATTCCCAGTCTCACCGCCAAAGACCGCGAAAATGCGGAATGGGCGATTTCTGAAGATTTCGATTATCTTGCGATGTCGTTTGTGCGACGCGCGGCGGATGTTTTGGAATTGCGAAACTTTTTGCGCGAACGCAACGCGCGCATTCCCATCATTTCCAAAATTGAAAAACCGGAAGCGGTGAATGACATTGACGCGATTTTGCAAGAGAGCGACGCGGTGATGGTGGCGCGCGGGGATTTGGGCGTCGAGATGTATGTCGAGCAAGTGCCGATTACGCAAAAGATGATTATTCACAAAGCGAACTCGCTCGGCATTCCTGTGATTACCGCGACGCAAATGCTCGAATCCATGATTGAGAATCCGCGGCCCACGCGCGCAGAGGCAAGCGATGTGGCGAACGCGGTGTTGGATGGAACGGACGCGGTGATGCTTTCGGCAGAAACGGCAGCCGGGCAGCATCCGATTGAAGCCGTGCGCGTGATGGCGCGCATTGCCGATTACACGGAACAGTTCATGCAGCAAGAACACGTCAACATGCAGATGATGTTGAAATCCGGACAAACGGTGACGGATGCGATTGGCGAGAACACCGTCGCGCTTGCGTACGATTTGAAAGCGAAATTGATTATTACGCTGACATCTTCCGGTTACAGCGCGCGCATGGTTGCGCGGCATCGTCCGACGGTTCCATTATTGGCAGTGACGGTGGAAGAAAAAATTCGGCGTCGTCTCGCGTTGGTGTGGGGCGTGACGAGCGTGTGTGTGCATGAACATCAAGACACTGAGCGTATGGTTGAAGACGCGCTCAAAGTCGCGCGTGAGCAAAGAATGGTCATGCCCGGTGACCGCGTAGTGATTACCGCAGGCGTACCGGCGGGAGTTTCGGGTACGACGAATATGCTGCAAGTGCGGGTAGCATAAGAAGGACTTGGGCATGAACGAAAGACGAGAGGGGTTATTGTAAAAAACGATGTGTGCGAACAATCCTCATGGCAAGCCAAAACGCCAGGGTAAACTTTTTGCGCGTTGGGCGGGCGGACTCAAATCGGCAACGTATATTTTCTTTACCTCCGACGCGCCGCTGTCGAAAAAAATTGTGAGCGTCCCCAAAAACATCTATCGCCGCGCGGTACAGCTTTCGGAATGTTGTGGCAATTACGGCGAACCCGGCTGCTGAACGACGCGTGAAGAAGCAATCCGGTTCGGATTGTTAAAAGGGTAAAGAAAGAGAGAAACCCATTTTCGTACGAAAATGGGTTTCTCTCTTTTTATTGTCCTTCAGCGGGCTGCGCGCTTGGTGGTGGAATCGCGCGCGGTGTTTCCGGTGAGGGCAATGTTGTCGGCTGCCTCTGCGGCAAACGCGCGGTGGGCGGCGGCGGCGGTGTGGTGATGCGTCCGACGACAGGTGTGCCTTGTGTTTCGCCGCAGTACGGACACACATTCCATTTCAGATTTAGCACACGTCCGCAGTGGTCACATTTCTTGTGCAATTTCGTGTGACAATTCGGACAGACCAAAAAGTCCGCCGAGATTTTGTGGTGGCATACCGGACACACCTGGCGTTCTTCGATGTCCTGGAGCATCGCTTCGCCCGCGAGTTCGCGTTCGTATTTTTCGGCGAGCGTTTCGCGCGGGCGCAGAATCATGTAAAGCAGCAAGCCCGGCAAGTTAAATACGAGTACCAACGCGACGGAAAGCACTTGGGTAAAAATGTCACGCGAGCGGGAACGCGCATCGCGGAACGTCCAGACAATCATCGCAATCCACAGCGCAAAGAGATACGCGCCAAAGCACGCGACGAGAAATTGCAATATCGAGCCGAGTCCAGATAAATCGGGCAGTTGTGGCATTACGTTTCCTTCATTGCGGCGTGGGAAACCGCAACGTCCAAAATAAATCTTGCGCGACAGGGCGCAGGCGTAAATCAAGCTTGAAAGAAGCTCGCGGCGATTATAGCATCAACGTTGTAGAATCTAGAAATCGAAGCGCGTGTTGGATGTCCGGTGCGATGCGGAAAACGAATGAGCTTGCCTTGCACCGCCGATTTCCAAACTTCAACTTGTGTTATAATTTTGGCGTACACTACTCATTGGGATATAACGATGAACGCGCTAAATTCGCGCGGAGGATTTTATGGAACTGGTTGAAGTGACCATTGACAGCATTCGTGTATCGCTTGTTTCGCACCATCGCATCGTCGTTCTCAAGGACCCCGAAGACCGATATTTGCCGATTTGGATTGGACCCTTTGAAGCCGACGCCATCACGATTGCGCTGCAAGGCGGAGATGTTGCGCGCCCGTTGACGCATGACCTCATGCGAAATCTGATTTCTGAAACCGGCGCGTCCGCACAGCATATTCTGGTGAGTGAACTGCGCGATGATATTTTCTTTGCGCGCATTGTTTTGGATGTGGATGGGCGGCATGTAGAAGTGGACTCGCGTCCCAGTGATGCCATCGCGCTCGCGGTGCGCTTGAAATGTCCGATTTATGTTTCCGACAGTGTGATGGACAAGGCGTCCATCGTGCCGAGTCGCAGTATGGAAACAGTGACGGCGGAAGAAGTCGAAAAACTTTCCGCGTTCGCCGACCTGATTGAAGACCTCGACCTTTCGGACCTCGACCCTGACGATTCGCCAAAAACCGAAGAGTAGTCCCGCGTCCGTACCAAGAAAAAAAGAAACAGGTAGACAAGTAGACATCCGATTTACCTGTCTGCCTGTTTTGTTTTTTACCCGTTCGCAATTTCTCTATTTACCTTTTCCCGTGCCGCGCGTATAATACAGAACAAAGATTCTATGGAAACCATCTCGCGTCCCGTGCTTGATACGCCGATTCGTCCCGTCGAACGTCAAACGCCCTCCAATGTAGAAGCCGAGCAAGCGGTGCTGGGTTCGATTCTCCTCGACGGCGAAGCGATTACGCGCATCGTCAGTTTTTTGCGCCCCGCCGATTTTTATTTGGAAAAACATCGGTGGCTGTATGAAGCGATTTGGGACTTGCACGAACATCGCGAACCGATTGATTTTTTGAGTGTGACCTCCGCGCTTGATGGCGCGGGACACCTCAACGCGATGGGCGGCGCGGGTTATGTCACCTCGCTTTTGAACGCCGTGCCAACCGCCGCGCATATTGAACATTACGCGCGGCTCGTCGAACGCGCCTCAACGGAACGCAAACTGATTCAAGCGTCCACCGAAATCGCCGAACTCGCGTATGACGGCGAAATCGATTTACAAGAAAAAATAGTTCAAGCCGAAAAATTGGTCTTTGATGTCGCGCAGCAGCGCGAAGCGCGCGACATGGTGCCAATTCGCAAAGCGGTGGACAGTTGGGCAGACCGCATCGAACGGCTGCGCGAACACGAAGCGGATCTGCTGGGAGTGAGCAGCGGCTTTGCGGATTTAGACAAGGTGTTGGGGGGCTTGCAAAAAAGTGATTTGATTATCGTTGCGGGCCGTCCCGGTTCCGGTAAATCAAGTTTTGGGCTCTCCATCGCATACAACGTCGCCGTCCGTTCGCACAAGCGCATCGCGATTTTTTCTTTGGAAATGTCCGCCGCGCAACTTGTCGAACGTCTCATTGCCCAAGTTGCCGATTCCATCGCAAGCGAATTTCCGGGCGATTACGAACGCTTGCGCGTGGACTCGCAAAAATTACGCGTCGGCGATGTGAGTCAGGACCAATATGTCATCCTTGCCAAAGCGATGGGCGAGCTCGCGCAAGCCCACATTTACATTGATGAAACGTCGCTCGTCACGCCGATTGAAATGCGAAGCAAGGCGCGCCGTCTTTCGGCGGAACTCGGCGGCCTTGACCTCATTGTCGTTGATTATTTGCAGTTGATGAATGACCGCACGCGCACGGAAAACCGCGTACAAGAAATGTCGAACATTTCGCGCCAACTAAAATTTCTCGCGCGCGATTTGGATGTGCCGGTCATCGCGTTGTCACAATTGTCGCGCGCAGTCGAAGCGCGCAACGACAAACGCCCGTTGCTTTCCGATTTACGCGAATCCGGCTGCCTCGCCGGAGACACGCGCGTATATCTTGCGGACTCGGGAACTTATGCACAGATTCAAGACTTGCAAGGCAAACAAGGTTTCAATGTCTTGGCGGTGAATCCCGCCACATGGAAATTGGAGCCTCGTCGTGTGATGAATGCGTTTGCAACCGGTTGCAAACCTGTGTATCGCTTGACGACCCGTTTGGGACGCACTGTACGCGCGACGACAAATCACAAGTTCTTGACGATTCATGGCTGGAAACGTTTGGACGAATTGGAAGAGGGAATGCGGCTTGCGCTGCCGCGTCGCTTGCCAACTGAGAGCGAAGCGACAATGAGCGAAGCAGAACTCGCTTTGCTCGGTCACTTGATTGGTGATGGCTGCACGCTGCCCCATCACGCGATTCAATACACCACACACGAACGCGCACTGGCAGACTTGGTGGCGGATTTGGCTACACAGGTGTTTGGCGAACGTGTAACTCCGCGCATCAAACAAGAACGAACCTGGTTCCAAGTATATCTCTCTGCCCGTGAGAAACTAACGCATAACAAATTCAATCCGGTTGCAGAATGGCTAAGAGAATTGGGTGTGCTTGGATTGCGTTCGTTTGAGAAGCGCGTTCCTGCCCAAGTATTCGCCCAGCCCACCGCACACATCGCGCGTTTTTTGCGCCACCTATGGGCGACCGATGGTTGCATTCATTTGGACGCTCAACAAAAACATGCGCCCGCGATTTATTACGCATCAAGCAGTCGCACCCTCGCGCGCGATGTCCAATCTTTGCTCTTGCGGCTTGGCATCAACGCGCGATTGGCGCGCGTCTCACAATCGGAAAAGGGGCGCGACCAATATCATGTCACTTTGAGCGGCAAACCGGACCTTGAGGAATTTCTGCAAAAAGTTGGCGCCCTGGGTGAAAAGAAAACGACGCATCGCGAAGCAATTTTAGAATTTCTGCATGCCCATTCCGCCAACACCAATCGCGACACTCTTCCGAGTGAGGTGTGGAGAATGTATGCTGTGCCTGCGATGCAACAAACAGGCATGACAACGCGTGAGATGCAATCTGGGCTAGGGAATCGCTATTCGGGTACAGGACTTTACAAACAAAATGTGGGGCGGGAACGCGCGTGGCGTTTGGCACAAGTGGTTGAATCCTCCGAACTGGCGCAGCTCGCTTCGAGCGACTTGTATTGGGATGAAATCGTTTCGATTGTTGCTGATGGTGAATGTCAAGTGTTTGATTTGACCGTTGAAGGGCTAGCCAATTTTGTCGCGGAAGATATTGTCGTTCATAACTCGATTGAACAAGACGCCGACGTGGTCATTATGATTTATCGCGAAAAAACGTATTACCCAACTCTTGAATCATGGCAGCGCGCGTTTCCGAACAAAGATTATCCCGAAAACATCGCGGACATTATCATTGCGAAACATCGCCACGGACCGACGAGCGAATTTAAAATGTATTTTGACGAAAAGCGCGCCAAGTTTGGTGATTTGGCGGTGATGCCGGGGACTTGATTTTGGAATTTAGAATTTCGATTTTCGATTCCAGAGTGATGTGGTTGCACAATCGAAAATCGCAAATCGAAAATCAAAAATGAAATTCACGGGTGTTCCCAATGGCCGCATCGCATTCACTTCGGTCCCCAACATCATTTTCAGTGAATTGCTGCCGTTGATGGACGATGTGGCGCAGATTCAAGTGACGCTGCACGTTTTTTATTTGCTCTCGCAAAAAAAGGGCAGCCCGCGCTATGTGACGTTTGAAGAATTGCGCGGTGATGCCACCTTGATGCAGTCGCTTGCATTCAAACCGGAACAGCTCAAGCGCGGTCTGGAAAAAGGGGTAGCATGTGGCGCGTTGCTCCAAGTGCAAGCCGACGGCGCGGCATGGTATTTTTTCAATTCCCCCGAAAGCCGCCGCGCAATCGAGAAAATAAAGAACGGAGAATTGAAACTCGCGGCAGATATGCGCACGGTGAATGATGCCGTACAAGAGATGCCGAACATTTTTAAATTGTACGAACAAGAAATCGGCACGTTGACACCGATGATTGCCGAAGAACTCAAAGAGGCGGAAGCAGAATATCCGCCTCAAGTAATTTTGGACGCGTTCAGAATTGCCGCCGAAAACAATGTGCGCTCATGGAAATATGTGAGCAAAATCCTTTTGGACTGGACGCGCAAGAGTCAAGATGAAAAAACTCGGAGACCTTCTTCCCGCGAACGGCGACCTGCAATTACCGGCAAGTTGGCTGACCTCGCGAAACAAAAATAGAATCTGCACTTTGTGCGGGGGCCAAGCCATTTGTGATGATATTGGCTTTGTTCGCAAAGATGTGCCGCTCGAACATCCCGATTTCGGCAAAGCGTTTCCCTGTCCCGCGCGTCCGCCCTCATTGGCGACGGCAGTCGTCGGCGCGCTCAATGAATCGTCGAATCTCGTCGTGCTCTCGCACATGACCTTTGACAATTTCATGCCGCAAGGTTTGGGTATCTCTGCCGAAAAACAAAA
Organism: uncultured Chloroflexota bacterium; assembly: GCA_937870825.1. Lineage (GTDB taxonomy): Bacteria > Chloroflexota > Anaerolineae > UBA4142 > SHND01 > SHND01. Next base: position 15,515 of record CALMZO010000272.1, read on the forward strand.
AAATTTGCAGCGCGCGTACGATGTCGCGTTTCAATTTGCCCAAGACCCGCGCGGCTGGTTGTTGTTGAAAGGCGGATTCGGCGCGGGCAAAACGCATCTCGCCGCCGCGATTGCGAATTTTCGTTTGCAAACGGGACAGCCCGCGCTCTTTATTGTCGTTCCCGATTTGTTGGATTATTTGCGCGCGACCTATTCGCCCAACAGCGCGGTGACATACGACGAACGGTTCGAATCGCTGCGCGGCGCGCCGTTGTTACTGCTCGACGATTACGGTTCACACAGCGCGACGCCGTGGGCGACGGAAAAATTATTTCAACTCTTGAATTACCGCTACAACGCGCAACTGCCCACTGTCATTACGACAAATCAAGAATTGGAAGAGATTGATTTGCGTTTGCGTTCGCGGCTCGCGGATGTGACGTTGTGCCAAATCGTTCACATCAACGCGCCCGATTTCCGCCAAAGCGGCGCGAATCGCGTCGAGTCCGAACTTTCGACATTGCATCTTCATCGCGACCAACGTTTTGACACATTCGATTTGCGCGAACGCGAAATGAATCGCGATGCGCGCGACGCGTTGCGCATGGCGTACGAAACATGCAAACATTACGCGGCGGCGCCGGAAGGGTGGCTCGTCTTGACGGGCGAATACGGCAGCGGCAAAACGCATCTCGCCGCCGCGATTGCCAACGAACGCGAAGAAGCAGGAGACACGACATTATTCATCGTCGTTCCCGATTTGCTCGACCACTTGCGCGCGACGTTTAATCCGAACAGTCCTGTCGGTTTTGACCGCCGCTTTGACGAAATTCGCACCGCGCAATTTCTCGTCCTCGACGATTTGGGAACCGAGAGCGCGACACCGTGGGCAAAAGAGAAACTATTTCAAATCGTGAACTATCGTTATGCCGCGCGTTTGCCCACCGTTTTCACGACAACACAAAACATTGACGAAATCGAGCCGCGTCTACGTTCGCGCATGTACGATTTGCGCCGTTGCACCATCATCAGCGATTTCGCGCCGAGCTATCGCGGGGGAGATTTGAAACCGTCAGGGGATGGGAGAAAAAAATCCAAACGCTAAATCACAAAAAAAAATGCCTGACAGCGTCAGGCATTTTTTTTTGTGATTTTTCTTTCCCCCTGTATAATCGCGCCCGTTCGTGACTGCTCAACCTCGCAAATTTACCGCGCGTTTCACCCATCCTTGTCAAGTACATCTCGCATTGGAGGAAGTTTGAAGCAATTTAACCGGAAACGCATCGTTTCGATGCTGCTTTTTTCTATTGCCGCGCTTGCATTTGTTCTGGCATGTAGCATTGGCTTTAGCGAGCCAATCGTTTCACAGAATGCATCAACAGCAACGCGACGGGCAACGCGCGTGGCGCGCGCAACCTTTACGCCGCGCCCTGAAGTGACCAACACTCCGATTCCTGAACCGACAGATGAGCCAACGCAAGAGCCAACCGCAGAACCCACTGCCGTTCCTGTGACTGAAACAAGACGCCCGACGCGTCGTCCCGTCACTGCCGCACCGACAAATCCGCCCGCGCCGCAGCCAACCAATCCACCCGCAGCGACGACCAACCCGTACCCCTTTGGGTTTGTCAGCCACACTTGCGCCCATTCCGGAGGGTCACACATCTTTGTCGTTGTTTTTTCGGATTACAAAAATCCCAACAGCCAAATGGCAGGCGCGCGGGTCGCGGCATCCTACGCTCCCGATGCGGCACCTTTTGGTGACACGTATGGTGTGACCGGCGCAGACGGTTCATTTGATTATGTGATGGCGGAACCGGGTGTGTGGACGGGAACAACGTATGCTTGGGTTGTGGATAAGGACAACAGACGCATCTCTGAAATCGCGGGTCCGGTGGAACTGAATGACAAAGGACCTGACGACCCGGGGACTTGCCACCACGTCAAATACTTTTTCGCCAGAGGCGCACCATAGCCGGTGCGGTGAGGACAATTCAGCGCGTGCCAGACTTGACGGGTTTTCTGCTTGGGCTCTTTGCCAATCGGACAAACCCGTCAGGTTGACCTCAAAATGGCATCTACCATGTGGCGTCGAGATGCTCGAGAATTTCTCCACCGATGGGGCATTTTCGGCGTCATGCTTGCATTCCTCATTCTCGCCCTGTCCTATAGCGTTGTCATTCCTCTGGGCGAAGCGGCAGACGAAGTATCACATATCGCGTACGTTGAATATGTTCTCGCGCACAAACGATTGCCGCCGCCCGAAGGGCTCGTATTGGGCGAAGCGCATCAAGCGCCGTTGTACTATGTGGTCGCGGCGCTTGCGACGGCTTGGATTCCGCGTGACGAATTACGCGTAATCGCAAATCCGGATTTTGTTTTGAACGACCCACAAACCCCCAACTTGCTGCTCCATCCCCGTAACGAAGGATTTCCGTATCGCGGCACTGTTCTCGCGTGGCACAGCGTTCGACTCATTTCGATTCTGTTTGCAATGGTGACAGTGGGGGCGGCATGGCAAACCGCGCGCACTTTTTTCCCAAACGATTTTGCGATTCCCCTCGCGGGCACGGCGTTTGTTGCGTTTCTTCCTTCCTTTCTCTCACTCAGTTCAGTGGTCAATAATGACAATCTCATTATCATGTTGGCAAGTCTTGTTTTTTTGGTCGTCGCGCAAAACACGCAGCGCGGCTTGGATACCAAACGCACCGCGATTTTGGGAGCGCTGTTGGGTCTCGCCGTGCTTGCCAAGTTGAACGCGTTCGCGTTGTGGGCATTTGCGGCATCGAGCTATCTGTTGATTGCCTTCCCAACGCGCGCGTGGAGCCGGCTGCTGCGACAGCTCGCGCTCTGTTTTGCGATTGCGCTCGCGATTTCGTCACCATACTTGGTTTATAATTGGCGCACCTACGGCGACCCGTTGGCGTGGGGGCTGTATCTTCAAGTCGCGCCGCTGCGGAAAACGCCAATGAGCTTGACAGAGCTGCTCGGCTTGGCAGAGCCGGTCTTGACAAGTTTCTGGGGCAGGTTCGGCGGCGCATTGCAATTGCGGATGCCGAATGCGATTTATCTTGTTCTCGGAATCGTCGCCTGTTCCGCGCTCGCCGGGTACATTTTGGCGATGTGGCGGGGAGAGGCGGCTCTCAAGTTACGCCGCATTTTTCTCTTGATGGTGTCGCTTTTGCTCTTGCTCGGCGCGGTGTATTTGCGTTTTGTGCTTGCCGACTTGGGCGCGGGCCAAGCGCGTATGCTTTTGCCGGGGCTTGTACCTGTGGGAATTGTGTTGACGGTTGGATGGTTTGTTTTGTGGCAATCGCATCGAACGCTCGCTTTGGTAACATGGAGCGGCGGATTTTTCGGGCTTGCGCTGGTAACTTTTTTTCTAATTCAGTCTTTTTATGCCCTACCTTTGATTCAGGCGACAGCGCGCGCGGATTCCAAACCAATTGACTTTCAGGATACAATTCGCGTGGTAAATTTCCAAGTGGAAAAAAATAACGTCGCGCCGGGCGGCGAAATTGCGGTACAATTCGATTGGGAGGCGTTAGCCGTTCCTCAAGAAAACTATTGGCTTGCGCTTCAACTGGTCGGCGCGGACGGCGGAGTCGCAAACAAAGATGGTGTTCCCTCTGCCGGACGCATCACAACCGATTGGTGGCAGCCCGGTCAAATGTTTCGCTCACGCCATGTTTTGCAAATTCCGCCCGATGTGGAAGCGGGCGCGTACGCGTTGACGCTGGGGCTTCATCCGTACAATCGTTGGGAATGGCTCAGAGTGGGGAACGCGGATACAATTCCGCTCGCGCAGATTGTTGTTTCTGCCAATCCATAAAATGGACTCGCAATCGCATCCCCTCGTTTCGCTCGCCGCGCGCGCAATCAATGAATACGTGCGGCATGGGCAGCGTTTGAATTTGTCAGACGCGGAGCAACTCGCGCCCGAAGTGGCACAACGCGCCGGGACATTCGTTTCCATTCACAAAAAAAATGGCGACTTGCGCGGCTGCATTGGAACGTTTATGCCCTTGCGCGATAATGTTGCGGATGAAGTGATTGAAAACGCGATTGCCTCCGCCTCGCGCGACCCGCGCTTTTATCCGATTCAAGAATGGGAATTGGATGACCTCGACATCTCTGTGGATGTATTGAGCGCGCCCGAACCTGTCGCGTCGATGAACGAACTCGACCCACAAACGTTCGGCGTAATTGTCACAGACCGCGATGGCAATCGGCGCGGCTTGTTGCTGCCGATGCTGGAACAAGTGCAGACCGCCGAGCAGCAAGTAGCGATTGCGCGACAAAAAGCATTCATCGGCGCGGATGAGCCGGTGCAACTGTTTCGCTTTCGTGTGCAGCGATACCATTAACGCGTCAGCAGTAAATTCCGCAAAGATTTTTACTCTTGACGTTTCCCGTTTCACGCTTGCCAACTCCAATGCTTGAACGTCTCGCCCGCTGGTCGCTCCTTTCCTTTCTTCTCATTGCGATTCTCTTGGCGTGCCGCACGCTTGATCTATTCACCGGCAATCCCGTTCCACCCGCCAGTCAAATGGTTTCCAGAGCGCAAAATTTTGCAACCGAAACACGGTCTGCAACAACGCGTCCATTTACGCGCACGCGCATTCCAACACGCGAGCCGACAGAATTTATTCCAACCGAAGCGCCGCCACCAACGGAACTCCCGCCGACGGAACCGCCGCCACCGACACAAGAGCCGCCGACCCCGATTCCAATTCCCACGCGCATTGCCAACACACGCGCGCCGACGAAATCGCCAACGCCCGAAGGACCAACGCCAACCGTCGCGCCCACGCGTTGTCCGCAAAAATACTGTATTGTCTATCGCGGCTGCGTACCCGACGCGGGGAACACAATCGTCGAGGGATACGTCTATAACAATGGTGTACCGGAGAATGGAGTTCCTGTGCGGGCTTCTGTCGAAGACGGCGGGTATGCGCGCGTCGAGTTCATTTCCGGCACGGAAAAAATAAACCCGGGCAAACCTGACCCAAACAATCCGGGATACTATATTCTTGAAATCGTGGCGGGTGCGCCGCGTGAGGGGAACTGGTGGGTGTTTGTCGTAGACGTTCCGAACGGCACGAAAAAAGTCTCCGAAGCAAAATTAATTCACACGAACGACGACCCGTACAATCCGGCGAATTGTCAGCACGCGTACGTGGATTTCGTTCGTTGACCCCGCGTTCCAAACTCGCGCTGTTCATTGTCGTCGGCGCGATGTTTTCACTCAGCTGTTCGCTTTCGCTCAATGTCAACGGTCCCGGCGAAAATCCAACGCCGACCACCGTTGCGCAAGTCATCAACGTTGCGGTAGAACGCACACTCACCGCGCTCGCGCAAGAAAACGCGAATGCGGACAATGCCAACGCGGAACGCAATACACCGAACGCAACGCTCATTGCGGAAAACGTAACAACACTCGTCGCGCAGGCGCTCTTGACACTGCAGCCGCCTTCAAGTTCGGGGCAGGCGCCGCCGACCGATACGCGTGTCCCGCCGCGCCCAACGCGCACAGCATTTGTGCCGACAGCAGAAATTGCTGCACCACCACCGCCGACTGAAACACCGCTTCCAACCTTTACACCATTGCCGACGGACACGCCGGTGCCGACCAACACACCCATCCCGACGGATACACCAACCTATACTCCGACGCCGACGTTCACACCGACCAACACATTCACACCCACCATCATTCCAACGCATTGCCCGCAAGAGTACTGTATCATCATGCAGCGCTGCGAGCCGGGCGAAAACACCCGCGCCGTTGGAACGATTTATGAAAATGACAAGCCGAAAAATGGTGTGCGCGTGCGCGTCTCGTATGCGATGGGCGGTCCGCCCGTCATTCCCGATTTTATTTCCGGCAATGACCCGAACAATCCAAACGTACCGGACCCGCTTCGTCCCGGTTATTACCAACTCGGATTGTTGGAAGGGGGCGCGCTCGCGGGCAATTGGTGGGTCTTTATCGTGAATCAAAACGACGAGGTGATTTCACAAGGGCGACTCTTTAACACACAAGGACAACAGACCGCGACGTCTTGCCAGGTCGGCATCACGGATTTTTATCGCTAAACCTTTTGGTCTTTAACACATCGGCGCGATAATCCCAAATGCTCCGCTCGATGTTTGGAACATTTGTTTATGCCAAAATTTTCTGCGCGCCTTATGCTTTTGTTTTTATTGAGTGCAGCATTTTTTCTGCTCGCGTGTGAAACCTCCGCGTTGGTACAGGGCGTACTCTCTGCGCCGACACGAACCGCGGCGAACACACCACAGGGCGCAGCCCCATCAAGAAATCCGACACGCCCACCCAACGCGCCGTTTGACTTTACGCCCATCGGCGCACCGCGCTGCGTTGCGGGAAACGATTCCGTTTCTGTCGTGAAGGGAAGTCTCGTCAATGCGGGCGCGCCGGTCGTCGGACAAAGAGTTCAAGCATCCTCAAGACCCGGCGGCGAAGCCTTCGGAAACGCGCCGGTCATTTCCGACGACAATGGAGATTTTGAATTGAGGTTTGTGTGCCAAGGCAGCGCGTGCAATGGTTCGTATTGGCTTTGGGTCATCAACGAACAGGATGAACAAGTTTCGCCGCTCATCGAATTTATTTTCGACAATCAATGTCGGCGCGGCACCGTAAATTTTTCCGCGCGATAGCTTTCAACATGAAACGATTTACGATTTATTTCTCAGTGTTCCTTCTGGGAACGAGTATGTTTTTGTTAGCGTGTCGGACGTTGAATATCTTTGCGGGTGATACCGCGACGGACACGACGCCGACGCGTGCGCGCACGCGCGCGTCACAACGTCCAACCTTTACCCCGATTCCTCCACCGACAGAGACACCCCTCCCGACGGAAACGCCGGAACCGACAGAAACGCCGGAACCGACAGAAACGCCGGAACCGCCCACTGCAACGCGTCGTCCCGCCACACCGCGCCCGCGTCCAACAAACACATTGCCTCCGCCAACCGTGCAACCGACGCCATTGCCAACTCCAACTCAAATTTTCGAATGGATTTTGGACGGCAGTCAATCTTGCACGACAGGCGCAGAAGACAAAACGAAGGTAACCGGAAAAATAATCGCCAATAACAAAGGCGCGATCGGACAACGCGTGCAGGGTTCGTCGGGACCCGGCGGTGAACCAATCAGTGACAATCCCACCCCTTCCGACAAAGATGGCAATTACGAAGTATTCTTTGGCAAGGCGAACGGGGATTTTTGGATCTGGATGATTGACCCGAACGGGCGGCAAATTTCACCTTTTGTGAAATTTCGTTTTGACAGCAACTGTCGGGTCGGCAAACAGAATTTCAAGAAACGCTGAAATAAAAACCTTCGAGGATAGCGACAAACTTTCGCAAAATCCCTCGAAGGTTTTCTCTCTCTATGAGCATTCTCACCCCGTGGCTCCATCGCATTGACCTCTTTCGCAAACGCGCGCCGAACGAACCACTCTCGCTCAATCGTCAACTGTTTCATCTCGCGTGGCCCTCGCTCGTCGAAAATCTCTTGCAAACAATGCTCGGCGTCGTGGACTTGATTTTTGTCGGCAAGCTTGGCGCGGACGCGATTGCAGGCATCGGGCTTGGCAATCAATTGATGTTCACGCTCGTCGTCGCGTTCATGGGGCTTGGCGTCGGCACCACCGCGCTCGTCGCCCGCGCCATCGGCGCGAAACAGCGCCACGACGCAATGCACATTACGAAACAATCGCTGTTGTTGACGTTGGGGATTTCGGTCATCGTCGCCGTGTTAGGCATTGTGTTTGGCGAGCGCGTGCTGGACTTGATGGGCGCAACGCCGCCGGTCGCCAAACTCGGCAGCGAATTTCTTCAAGTCACCGCGCTCTTTTCCGTGTTCATCGGCATCATGTTTGTCGGCGGCGGCGCGCTGCGCGGCGCGGGCGACACGCGCACGCCAATGCTCATTACGGGCTTTATCAACATTGTCAACATCATTCTCGATTACGGACTCATTTTTGGAAATTTGGGACTGCCGCAGCTCGGCGCGATTGGCACGGCGTACGCGACGACGTTTGCGCGCGGCGTTGGCGCGGCGTTGATTCTCGTCGCGTTGTTTTGGAAAAATCGCGCGCTCGTTTTGCCACTGCGCGGCGATTGGAATTTTGAGCCGCAAGTGATTCGCCGCATCATGAACATCGGACTGCCCGCGTCGGGCGAAAATATCATTTTTCAACTCGGCTTGCTCACCTTCAGCGCGATGATTGTCGGACTCGGCACGGCGGACATTGCGGCGATGAACGTTTCCTTCAACATCATGGGCTTTTCGATTTTGCCCGCGTTCGCGTTCGGCGTCGCGGCGACAACGCTCGTGGGACAAAATCTCGGCGCGGGCAATATCCCGCGCGCGGAAGCCAGCGCGTGGCACGCGTTAAAAAGCGGTACGTTGTGGATGTGCGCGATGGGCGTCATCTTTATTTTCGCGCGCACACAACTTGTGCAGCTTTATACGACGGATGCAAGCGTTGTGCCGCTCGCCGCGATGCTGCTTATCATGATAGGTCTGATGCAGCCGTTTCAAGCGATAGCGGTAATTTTGTCGAGCGCGCTGCGCGGCGCGGGGGACACGCGCGCGACGATGTTGATTACCACATTCACCACGTGGGGCATTCGTGTCTGCGTCGGCTATGTTTTGGGAATTGTGTTTGGGTTGGGCTTGCTCGGCGTCTGGCTCGGCTGGTGCACTGATTTTTTCATTCGCGCCATGTTGATTGTGCTGCGTTTTCGCTCGGGAAAATGGAAAACGCTAAAAGTCTGACGACGATGAAAATCGCAATTGGTTCGACGAATCCAACCAAAACGCGCGCAGTCGAAATCGTACTGCGCGCGTTGTATTCTGATTTAGAAATCATCGCGCTCAACGTGCCGAGTGGAGTTTCCGCGCAGCCGATTGGCGATGCGGAAACGCGGCGCGGCGCGCACAATCGCGCCCGAACTGTTTTGCAAATGACGGATGCGGCATGGGGTTTTGGTTTGGAAGGCGGCGTGATTCAAACCGAATTTGGTCTCATGACAAACGCGTGGTGCGTCATCGTCGCGCGCGATGGACGCGTCGGCGTCGGTGGCTCCGCAAATATGTTGCTGCCCGACATCGTCGCGCAACGCGTGCTGCAAGACGGGCGCGAATTGGGTGAAGCGATGGACGAGTACGCGAACACGCAAGATGTGAAACGCGGACAAGGCGCGATTGGCATTTTGACGCGCGGTCTGTTGAATCGGCAAGGCGCGTACGAATACATTGTGAAATTGGCTTTGGCGCGGATGATGTGGTGAGTTTGATAAAACTTTAATCTTTCACTCGCATTTTCATCGGAAAAAAGGCATGCGGAAACTTTCCGGGAATTGACGGACTGGTTAGGATTTCTATAATTTCGCACTTGTGTCTGTGCGCGCGCGGGTTACGCGTCGCACAAGAAAATTTACAAGGAGGAAGTTGCAGCAGTAACACGCGTTGCTGCTACTGAAATGTTCTGCGCCGGGTAGGATGCACGCTGTGTGGCGCAGTCACCGATGCACCATAAAAAATTACTCTGGGGCGTTCTTGCTTTCACCTGTTCTCTTGTTGCACCTCTCACAGCCCTCGCCGATTCTCCCAGTCCGACACCCGAACCACCCGTTACCCGCACCATTCCACCAACGCCCACTCCGGTTGCGACTCGACCCGTACTCAAATATCTCCGCACCCCCTTAAGCAAATCTGCAAGCAAACCTGCAAGCAAACCTGCAACCAATGCCGCAAGTGCCGGTAAACTCGCCGCGCCGCGCCCCAAACTCAAAACGTACGCGTTTAGCGAAATCTGGACACTGATTGAGAATTATCGGCGCGTTCATCGCAGTCACTTTTCTGCCGAGCTCATCGGCTGTTTGATTTGGGAAGAGAGTGGCTTTCGCCTCGCCGAAAATCCAACATCCGGCGCGCTCGGCTTTGGACAAATTCTTCCCTCCACCTTGCGCGAGGTCAACAAGCGCTACAAAAAAACCTTTACGCGCGCGCAGCTGTTGACCGCGCCCGAGGCAAGCGTCGAGGCGACCGTATTGACGTTGGAATTGATGTGGGCGTGGAAAAAAGAAAAAACCGCGTCGCTCCTGGCGTACGCGGGGGGAATGCGAAATTACAATTCCGTTCGGAAATGGCTCACGGCAGAGCCGCTCATGCTTCAAGCGCGCTGGGCAGAGCGCGCCCCGGCAGCCGACACGCGTGGTGCTGCCAATGCACAAATGGTCAACGCGCTGAAAATTTGTTCACAGCCCGGCTTTGACCCCAAAGTCCTGTTTTGAGGTAAGGATGAGGAAAGGAGTGATTTCGCGCCATCGCTCCTTTCCTCATGCCCAAGCTCATCCCGTCAATTCGCGCACAACCTCATTGACCAATTTTCCATCGGCGCGTCCTTTCAAGCGCGTCGCGGACTCTTTCATTACCTTTGGAAATTCGCGCGTGTCCAAATCGGCAATCACTTTTTCAACTTCTGCCTTGATTTCTTGGCGTGTCATTTGCTCCGGCATGTATTTTTGCAGCGCGTCAATTTCTGCTTGTTCGATGGCGGCGAGTTCCGCGCGTCCGCCCTTGCTGTACATTTCGATTGACTCGCGCCGCTGTTTGATTTGATTTTCCACGACGCGTAACAAGTCGCCCTCCGTCAGAGGTTTTTGAAAATCTGCGTTTTTGGGGTCCGTGCGCGCAAACTCCAAATTTCCAATCGCCGCTTTCACCAACCGAATTGCCGTAATGCGATGCTCTGCGTGTGCGCGCATCGCCTCTCGCAGATCTTGGTCAAGCTGTTCTTTGAGTCCCATCCTTGGCAAAATGACTAGGCGACAAGGTATCTATGTCACCTTGTCACCTTGTCAATATCTCCTTCATTAAGGTACTAGCAAAATTTTCCCCATCGCCGCGCGGCTTTCGAGATAACGATGCGCGTCGGCAGCATCACGCAGCGCAAATGTTTTGTCAATGCGAACACGCAATTTTCCTTCGGCAAGCCATTGAAACAAATCGTTCGCACGCCACGCATATTCTTCCGGCGTCGCGATGTAATGCCCCAGCGTGGGGCGCGTGAGATACAGCGAACCTTTGCTCATCAGCGTCAGCGGGTCCATCGGCGGCACCGCGCCCGACGCGTTGCCCCACAACACGAGCATCCCGCGCGGCGACAAGCAGTTCAAACTGCCTTCGTACGTATCCTTGCCCACCGAATCGTACACGACGGGCACGCCGCGATTGTTCGTAATGCGTTTCACTTCGGAAACAAAATCGGTGTGCGAATACAAAATCACTTCATCGCAGCCCGCCTCACGTGCGACGCGCGCTTTTTCTTCCGTCGAACATGTGCCAATCACTTTTGCGCCCGCGATTTTTGCAACTTGGACAGTGAGTTGTCCCGCGCCGCCCGCCGCCGCGTGAATTAAACACCATTCGTCGCGTTTCATGGGGTATGTGCTGAAAATCAAATAATGCGCGGTGAGTCCTTGCAATAAAACTGCCGCCGCGTCCTCGAACGAAACCGCGTCGGGAACGCGCACAACGCGATGTGCCGGCACAAGCGCGTATTCTGCATACGCGGGCGCGTCGAGTACGAACGCGACGTGTTCGCCGATGCGCGCCGCGTCTACGCCTTCCCCCACCGCGTCAATTTCCCCCGCGCCTTCGCGTCCGAGAATCGCGGGCAGCGGCAATGGATAAAGCCCCGTGCGGTGATACGTGTCAATGTAATTGATGCCAATCGCGCGCAATTTCACGCGCACTTGATTCGCGTTTGGCAACGGCGTCTCGATCTCTTGGTACCGGAGGACATCGGGATTCCCAACATCGTGAATGCGTACAGCGAACATAATCTCTCCTCCGTTCTTGTAACGGACGACGAATCAGTTTGTCACTCTGCTGATATCACCACTTGAACGCGCGTCGCTTTGCGCTGCGTTTTCCCAAAGACGAATCGCGCCCTGAATGTTTGTAAAGAGAAACGTGACGGGGTACGACAGCTGTGACAAGTTATTTTTATCTCACCTTTCGTATCTGCCGCACCAACACAGTTCCAAGGATAAAGTACAATGTCGCAAATGCAAAGATGACGGTAAAGCCAAAGGTTCCCGGTTGTCCGCCGGCCGTCGCGCTCGCGTTGTTGAAAAAGTCGAGCAAGAATCCTGCAATGAGCGTCGCGAGAACTTGCGGCAGTGTCATCGCAATGTGCCAGACTCCCATATCCTTGGCATAATCATCTTCGGAAGGGAGTACTTCGCTCGCCATTGCCCAGTCCACCGATTGATACGCGCCGTAACCAATTCCAAAGATGAGCCCGAGCAGCGCGGTGATAGAAAAGTCGGGCGCAAAGAGAACAAATACAATCGGAACGAATGCTTGAAACGCGCTCGAAATGTACACCATAATTTTGCGCCCGTACCGGTCCGAAAGAATGCCTGCAATGATGGAACTGGGCAGCGCGCCGACAAGAAACATCAGCAGGAAAACGCTCGTCGCGATGATGGCATTGTCCAGTGTGACCGCGTTGAACAAATTAAATTCTTTGACGACCGAGCCCATGTAAAATTGCAGGAACGGTTGGATGCTGTACACGCCCATCACCATCAAGAAGCGTGTCAAAAAGACCCAGCGAAAATCATGGTCACGCAGCGGTTCAATCAAGCCCTTGAGAAATGTGCCCAAAACAAACGGCGGCGGTTTGCGCGTGAGCGGGGGCTCTTTGACAAACACAACTGTTCCCAACATTCCGACGAGCAATATGCCGCCGGTGAAATAATAGAGCGCGGTAATGTCAGTACTCCCGCCGCTCGTAAAGAGAAAGGGCGCGAGCGCCGCAATCAGCGTGCCAAAAATCGTCATCAGCCCGTACCAGCCGGACGCGCTCCCGCGTTGGTCAGCCGGAACCACATCGGGAATCAACGCGGAATACGGCGCGGTGGCAACATTGTTCCAGAACTGCGTCCACAAAAACGCGGCGATGTACAACGGCAGGGACGACATGTCATTGGCGCGCGGAAAATATGCCAAGCCGAGCAAACCGCCAAGATTCATCACCGTTCCCAAAACAATCCACGGGCGACGCCGCCCAAATGGTGTAACAATGCGGTCACTCAACGCGCCAAAGATGGGCGCAACGACCATCGAGAGAAATGCGCCGATGGCGAGAACGGTGCCGAGCGTTTGTCCGCGTACCGCTTCGCCGCCAATCATCTCTGCCTGCGCGGGCAGTGTCGTGATGAGAATAATCGTCCAGTGCGCGCTCACGCCGAACCAAAAGAGCGAGAGCATCGCTTGATTGAACGTGGACATGCGCTGCTTGTCGGTGATTGCTGTTGCGGTAAGGGTAGCCATAGGAATTTTGCGGATTAAAGATTTCAGAAGAGCAGTTCTGAAGTCTCCTCTCACGAACAAGAACGATTATTTTCTGCGATTAAATAATTCCTTCGCCGCCACTTCAAGACCAATCACCGCCAAAACGCGCCCAAGTCGCCATTTCCTTCATTTCCCTTATTTCCATTCCTTGCCATAGTTCCTGAACCGTCGCGCAAAGGGAAGGGTAAGAAATAACGGAATTATTCGAGTTTAGTCCATCACATTCCGTTCTTGGCGTTCGCGTTCTTCTGCATCAATCGGATGTTCCAACTCGTGTTCGCTTGCGCCGCCGCCGCGAATGAGTTCGAGCGCGTGGGGGAGCGCGGGGAGAATCGTGAGAAAATTTTCGCGCGCGGCTTTCGGACTGCCCGGTAAATTCACAATCAGTGTGCGTCCGCGAATGCCTGCCACCATGCGCGATAACATCGCGTGCGGCGTTTTTTGCAGCGACGCGTGAATCATCGCGTGCACGAGGCCCGGCGCTTCGCGTTCAATCGCCGCGCGCGTCGCTTCGGGCGTCACGTCGCGCGGGGCAAAGCCCGTGCCGCCGGTGGTGAGAATCAAGTCCATGTGCGCGTCGTCACACCATTTTTCGATGGCGCGTTTGATTTCTATGAAATCGTCAGGGCAAATGTGATAGAGATCGTGCGGCTGCTGAAAATGTTGTTCGACCAATTCGATGAGCGCAGGTCCCGATTCGTCTTCGTAGACGCCCTCGTAGGCGCGGTCAGAAATTGTAAGGATGCCGATTCGCATGGACGGGATGATAAATGAGGATGGCGCGCGCTGTCAATCGCCAAAACGATACAATGGGGTATTCCCAAGTGCGGGCGCACGCGTCGTAATTCAATCATGGAAAAATGTTCACACAGACCGCCGAGACATTTCGCACCGTGACACTGCCGCGTTGGTCATTGATTGTGTTGATGGGGTATATGTTGCAGACGAGCCAAGAGAAATGGGGGGAAATCAGAAAAATGGATTTCCTTCCGTCCCCTTCTTTTAGGGCAAATGCACGTGCGGATGCCCGTACTTGTGCATGATTTCCACCGTCTCGTAAATCGGCAGCGCGTGAATGATGCGATTGTCGCGCCCAATCATTGTTTCGGCTTTGAACAATGAATTGAGGACGGCTTCTTCGGTGGCTTCAACCACTGCGTCAAACAAGGTGTTGATGAGTTGTGTGTCCTCGACCACTTGTTCGAGCGCGAGGGTGTGGGACGTGGAATGATGCGGACGATTGCGCGTGGTGGAAAACGCGATGGCGAAATCGCCGCTGGTATTGCCGCCTTGCGTTCCCGTGCGCGCGAGCCCGAACGTTGCGCGGGTGCCCATGCGCCGCAGTTGCCGCGAACTCATCGGCGCGTCGGTGGCAATGACAACAATCACCGAACCTTGCGAATCGCGTTTGATACGTTCATCATAATCAACGAGTTCGCGTCCAACAGGCACGCCGTCAATCCGCAATTTGCGCCGCGAACCAAAATTCGATTGCACGAGTACGCCGACGGTGTAACGTCCAAGTTCCTCGGGCAGGACGCGCGACGATGTGCCGATGCCGCCTTTGAATTCATAACAAATCATCCCCGTTCCACCGCCCACCGCGCCTTCGGTGACAATGCCCTCGCGCGCGGAATCAATTGCTTCGTACACCTGCGCGCGGGTTACGTGCCTGCCGCGAATGTCATTCAAATAACTGTCGCTCGTCTCTGCCACAATGGGCGAAATGCCCCAGGTGGTAATCCCCATCGCCGCGCTGTGGTCGAACGCCCAATCCATCACCGCATCTGCGACGCGCGGCACGTTCATTGTATTTGTAAGCATCAACGGTCCTTCCAGAACGCCCATCTCGTCAATTTGCTGCGTGTTGGTGACTTCGCCGAAACCGTTGATGCGGACGACTGCGCCGGTGACTTTATCCAAAAATAAATCGTCGCCGTGCGGGAGAATCGCAGTGACACCGGTACGAATCGGTCCTTCGCCCGGAACGAGCGCGCCTTTGCCTTGAATGATGGTCGAGTGTCCAACGCGCACGCCGCGCACGTCCGTAAGCGCGTTGTGAAATCCTGTGTTGAGAAAACCGATTTGAATGCCGAGGTCGCGCGCGCGCGGACGATTGCCGAAAGTTGGGGATTCGCTCATGGAGGGGATGATATGCGCGGAGGGGAGGGGTTGTCAATGGCTTGAGCAGCGCTTGGTTATCGTTTATACTTGCGCGCGTTTCATTCAAAATCAATTCATTTTAAAAAAGGAATCATGCGCTGTGCCGCCCAAACATATTTATTACAGCAAGTTTCCCTCGCTCTGTCATAATGCTTCCAACGTAATTGTCAAAAGCAAGAATGGCGAGTACGTCACACAGAATTGTACAACGTGTGGCAACGCAGACCCGCTGGACATTTCCGGCGTGCCGACTTTTTATTGTCCAGTCTGCAACAAATCTGTCGAAAGAGTAAAGCGCACAAAATCGTTATACGATTGTCGTCACTGTAAAATCAAATGGGAATTGGCGACGATTGTGCCGGATTGGAAAGAATTGTTTCCGTGATTTTTTTAATTGACAACAGCAACAAAAAACTCCACTCGTCAGAGTGGAGTTTTTTGTTTCAATAGATTACAAGCGCCATGTTGTTGAAATAACTAGAGGTGCGCTGATGATTCGCCCAACTGGTGAAACGCACACTGCCGTCGTACGGGTCATGGTACGTTACCCCCTTGTCGGTTGCGGCGACGATGACGACAGTGTGTTCGTACGGGGTGAGCGGAACCTGGATGCCGCTGGCGAGTTGAACCCACTGCGGACGTTGATGCGATTCGCGCCACGTCGTCCACCAAATCACTGCGCGTCCTTGTTTCAAATCTTCGAGGATGCTTGTTTTAAATTTTTCGTACGATTGTCCATAGTACGCCGTGGACTGTCTGCCGAGTTTCGCCAAACCTTTTTGCAGTCCCTGCGCGTACGTGCCGTAATGGGTCAGTCCGCCAATGAATTCGTAATTGGTCTCGCCGCGAATGCCTTCAAACGGATTTTCACTGCGCGGCATCGCGGCGACGATTTGCGCTTCGCTCAACGCGCCGCGCAATACCATAGACGCGGCAGCTTCTTCACACGTAAGCGTTTGCTGTTGACGATAGGTGGGAATATTTTCGACGCGCGCGATTAGACCAGACGACGCGGCATTGTTCGCGGGTTGCCCTGCGCTTGTCGAAGGGTTGGGGGTAGTCGTTTGTGTGGACGCGCTCGCGCTGTTGGGGATGACGAGACGCTGTCCCGTATTCACGAACGGCGTCGGTAAATTGTTCGCGACGCGGATTGCCGCCATTGTCGTGTTGTGCTTGAACGCGATGCCGTACAACGTATCGCCCGCCTGGACAATGTAGGTGATGGTTGTTTTGGGCGACGCGTTGGAATTTTGATTCGTGGTATTTGACGACGGCGCGTTGTTTTGTGCTTTTGCCGCGCCGGGAATTTTCAATGACCAGCCGGTGTACAAAAATCCGTTCGGCGGAATGTTGTTGGCTTCGGCGATTGCACTGACGGAAATGCCGAATTTGCGCGAGAGAGAGGAAAGTGTGTCGCCCGCGCGCACGACGTACATTCCGCTCGGCGACGCGTGCGCGACAGAGACAGGCGCGGCGGTATTGGAATTGCCACTCGTGGGAATCTTCAAACGCTGTCCCGCGTACACCCAACTCTGAGTCGTAATTCCATTCGCGGTTGCCAACGCTTGCGGTGAAACGCCGTACTTGCGCGCGATGGAATACAGCGTTTCGCCATACGCGACGATGTGTGTGGGATTGTCCGCGCGCGCGATGGCGGGAAATAAAAACGCGCACAAGACGAGAGCGAAAACAATTCGTCTCATGCGCGCATTGTATCAGAAAAATGCGCGGCGCGCGAGTTGAAAAAAACCTTCGAGGTGTCGGACACCTCGAAGGTTTCTACCTGGGCGGCAACACAATCTGTTCGTCAAAATTCACATTTACCTCGAGCGCGGGGTTGTGATATTCCGCGCGCGGCGCGGAGAGGATCGGCGCGAGCGTTTCGTCGGGCGCGATGGTTTGTGGTGCGGATTCGGCAGCATCGAGCGGCGCGTTGGCAATTTCCAGCGCGTCGCCAAGTTCAACAGCGATGGCGCTTGAGGCGACAGGCGATTCGGCAGACTCGATTCCCAAAACGCCGGGTTCGCGTGCGGGAGGCACATCGTCCGTTTCTTGCGTGGATGGCGTGAGGTCGGAAACGACGGGCGGAATTTGATTGCGCCCGGGCGCAACCAACAACTTGGGCGCTTCCGTTTCGATTTCAAGCGTACCCAATTCCGGTTCCGCAAAATCGTGTTCGACGCCGGACGGAATCGCGGCATCGTCCGATGCAAAGAGGTGTGCCGCTTCGTGGACTTGGAACGGTTCAAGTCCTTCGTCGTCGGACGGAACCGCGCCGTCGTCGGCGGCGAAACTGTGCGCGGCTTGATGCGTTTCCTCATCTTCAAGCGTTTCGTTTTCGCCGGATCCAAATTCCGGCGGTTCGAGCGTCTCGGCAACGTTCGTCTCTTCGGTTTCTTCTTCGATTTCAATCACCGGCGTTTGTCCTGACAGCGATTCCACCAAATCTTTCCACACGCCGTGAATGCCATCGTCGGTGACGCCATAATATACATGCAAGTCCCCATTCGAATCGCGCTGCACCAGGTCATAGCGCAATTTTCCCGCGCGCTCGCTCGCTTTGACGATGCCTATATCGCCCAGCCATTTCACTTCGGCTTTGCTCGCCGCGTTCTTGTCATGTTCCGCAATCGCGTACTGCCACAATTTGCGCGCGCTGGAACGCGTCACGTTGTGAATGATGCGATTGTTTCGCAAATCGCGCATCGTGTATTGATTGTTGCCGCGTGACCGCGCTTTCGAGGAAACAATTTCGACGCCGGTGTGCGGGGGGGGGCTGGGCAATTTCGCGGGTTCGTTCGCGGGGCGCGCGGTTTCTTTTTCACCCTCCGTTTGCGTGTCCACAATCTCTTGTGCTTGCTCTACCGCTTGAGCCGTTTCCAACGGCGCATCGAATCGCTCGCGATTCGACTCGACACGCGCGGCAAATTCGACGGCGAGCGCGTCGCGCACGAGATTCACAATTTCATCGCGCACCGCGAGCGACGTTTCGTTTTCCGAACGCACAAAAATTTGGGTCGAGTCCAACGCGTAGGGAGCATCCGTGCCGCGTGGCACAATCATTTGCAAAATTTGTTTGCCACCGCTTTTCAAGGTGTCCACTTGCACGTCAATTGGCGGTACGATGTGCTTTGAAATTTCCGCGCGCAATTGGCTCGAGGTTTCAAAGGGTTTCTGTACGCCTTGCACGGGATGACGCACATTCGCGCTCGCGCCAATGTAAATTGTGCCGCCGTTCGTGTTCGCGAGCGCGACGACATCTTGCAGGATACGGCGGTCAATGCCGTGCTTCCCCACGCTTTCGTGAAATGCTTGCACGAGCGTGTCACCTTCTTCGCGCGCAGAATAGATGGGGTCGAACTCGTGCGTTGCCGCAGGAATGTACGGACGCGTTTTGGAAAAATCTTTGCCCGTGAGTACGTCCATGATCGCGTCGAACGAAGTTTCAGGCACCAAGATTTCGGTAGGACGGTCGCCGACGCCGAGTTCTTGATTGTTGCCCGGAATGCCGGTCAAGCGATGCGCGTCGCTGCCTTGGAGGCAGTGCATTTTGCGCGGGTATTCGGGCTTTGTTCCCGAAAAGAACAGTTGCGTGCGTCGCCGTGATTTGGAAGTGAGGTCGGTCACTTCGAGCGCGTGCAAATTTTCATCTTGCGTGTACGCGATGCGCGTTTGTCCGCCGAAATCAAAACCGGGCATTGCAACACCGTGCGATGAATTCGCGTGCGCGGCGATGGCTAAACCGCCTGCCTCGTTTATCAAACGATACGCGGTGAGTACATCCGTCGTTGCTCCCACTTCGCCCGAACCGACATCCAATTTTTCGGGGGGCACATGCAAATTCAACAAGAGATGTTCGAGTTCGCGCACGGTGGTTTCGGGAGGAAAAATTCCGAGTACGTGAAAGCCGAGCGTGGCGGTCAATTCAAAACCGGGGAGGACAAGAATTTTTTCGCGCAAGCGGCGAAATTCTTTGAGCTGTTCTTTTTCTTCGTCGGTGAGACGATTGCGGCGTTCGAGCAGTTCGAGGTCTTCGATTTCGTCAATGTAACGCCGATAGCCCGCTGCGGTGTTGTGGTCGGTGATGGCGATGATGTCGAGTCCTTTTTGTTCCGCTTTTTTCAAAATGTCGAGGTACGAAACATTTGACTCGCGATAGTCCGCCGACGCGGGGGTATGCAGATGCAGGTCCATCCGCTTCCATTGCGGTTGGACATTTTTATTTGGTTGTTTTTTACGAGGCACGTGAAACCCTTCCTTGGGTTGCGAGCGATGTAACAAAAGTCGCCTTGCTTGAACTGACGCGCTTGTTCCCCTCATTTCTTTATTTCCATGACAAAGGAAATAAGGGAACGAAGGGAAATCGAGTCACTTGCCACAAGATGAGCGATAGAGCTTTGTTACATCCATCGCAATATGCTGGAGAAGGGAAGGGGAGAAAATTCGAATGCAAAATTCAATAGCGGGGACAAGGGGTGTGTCATTGCTAGTGCATCATTAACCAACTTGTTTTGCGTACCGATGCGTTGAAAGACGCTTTCTAAGCGATTTCATTGTGCGCGACTCCCAAGAGCTTGTTTAATGCCGCACTTGGAACGGTCTTGATGACCCGGCACTCTCTGATTCCAAAGGGAACTGCTTTGCAGAGTGCGCTCGCAATGACAAGTGTGTTCGTTTCAACTGCTCGGTGAAAGCTATACCGCGCCAATAAAAATGTTCGAGCAAATGCTGTGATGAAAAAATACGGCTCGAAGCCATTCCAATAGGAAACGAAAAATTTTTGTCCGTCGCGCGTTGGCAAAAAATTTATGCCAATGTTTTCAATTCAAATAGCGCAGCGAAAATTTCGACGCCATCCCAACTCGTGAGTGAGTGGGCGACCATGGAGGTGCGCCCCTACAGTTTGTTAATTTACGAAAGAGGGGCGGTGATTGCATTGGCGTTTCGCCTTGCAGTCGTTCCGCCCCTCTGATTCACATTATATTCAATTCAGCGAATTTGTCATTTCCCGTTCGGGTTCGTGATTGCCGTGACCGTTCATTTCGGCGGGAACGGGCTTGTCTTCCAGAGCCGCATTCCAAACATCCTCGACGCGTTCCGCCAACACGAACTTCAATTCTTTGCGAATCTCTTCGGGCAAATCGTCCAGGTCGCGTTCGTTGCGGTTCGGCAGAATGACGGTGTCGAGACCCGCGCGATGCGCGGCGAGAACTTTTTCTTTGATGCCGCCGACGGGCAGCACGCGTCCGCGCAGTGTAATTTCACCCGTCATGGCGATATTGTCGCGCACGCGGCGATTTGTGAGCAGCGATGCCAACGCCGTCGCCATCGTGACACCCGCGCTCGGTCCGTCTTTTGGCGTCGCGCCTTCGGGGATGTGCAGGTGAATGTCGCTCTTTTCAATCGTTTCGGGACTAAAGCCGAGTTCCTTGGACTTGCTGCGAACGTACGAGTACGCCGCTTGCGACGATTCTTTCATCACTTCGCCCAGTTGGCCGGTGACGAGAAAACCTTTGCCGCCGGGCATGCGCGTCGCTTCGATGAAAAGAATGTCGCCGCCGACCGGCGTCCACGCGAGACCGGTTGCCACGCCGGGCGTTTCCGTGCGCTCGCGCACTTCATTGTAGAAACGCGCTTTGCCGAGAAGCTCATGCACCGAATCTACAGTGACGTGAAAGGGCGTCGCTTGGCCTTCTGCAATTTTTGTTGCGAGTTTGCGCGCGACGCGTCCCACTTCGCGTTCGAGATTGCGAACCCCGGCTTCGCGCGTGTAATCGCGAATGAGTGTACGAATCGCGTCGTCGTCGAACTTGACTTCCTCCTCGCGCAGACCATTTTCTTTGAGTTGGCGCGGAATCAAGTACCCCTTGGCGATTTGTGTTTTTTCGTAATCGGTGTAACCCGACAACGGCAAGATTTCCATGCGGTCGCGCAAGGGCGGCGAAATCGTTTCGAGTGTGTTTGCCGTGCAAATGAAAATCACTTGCGACAAATCAAAGTCCACGTCGAGATAGTGGTCGCGGAATGTTTTGTTTTGCGCGGGGTCAAGGACTTCAAGTAACGCGCTCGACGGGTCGCCGCGATAATCCGCGCCCACTTTGTCCACTTCGTCCAACATGATGACGGGATTTTTTGTTCCCGCGCGTTTGATAGATTGAATCAGGCGTCCCGGCATCGCGCCAATGTACGTGCGGCGGTGTCCGCGAATTTCGGCTTCGTCGTGCATTCCGCCGAGCGACATGCGAATGAATTTGCGTCCCAACGCGCGCGCAACGGATTGACCGAGCGATGTTTTGCCGACACCGGGCGGTCCGACGAGCGTGAGAATCGAGCCGCGATAGGTGCGCGATTCTACATCGTCTTCGCCGCTGCCGCGTTCCGCGCGCAGCTTGCGCACCGCAAGATATTCCAGAATGCGGTCTTTGATGTCTTTTAAATCGTAATGGTCTTCATCGAGAATTTTGCGCGCGTTCGGAATATCGAGATTGTCTTCGGTGAGTTTGCTCCATGGCAGGTCCACGAGCCAATCGAGATACGTCTTGATGACATGATACTCGGCGGCAGCGGGCGGCATCGTCTTCATGCGGTCCAATTCGCGGCGCGCTTCTTTTTCCGCTTCTTCGGGCATCCCCGATTCAGAAATCTTTTTGTCGTACGATGTGATTTCCGCTTCCTGCTCGCTGCCTTCGCCCAACTCTTTTTGGATTTGTTTCAGTTGTTCGCGCAAAATATATTCGCGCTGATTTTTTTCAATTTCTTGCTGTGCCTGTCCCGAAATCTTTTTGCCGAGTTCGAGAACATCCACCTCTTTGGTGAGCAGCGCGTCGAGTTGGACCAATTTCTGTTGTACGTCGTCAATTTCCAAAAGTTCTTGCGCTTGCTTTAAATCCATTCGCAGCGAGGTCGCAATCATGTAGACGAGTTGGCGCGGGTCTTCGACATTCATTGCCGCCATCAACAATTCTTCAGGCAGCGTTTGCGAAAGATTCACCAACTTGCGAAAGAGTTCAATCGTGTTGCGCGTCAGCGCTTCGAGTTCGACGTTCTTGTCAATCTTTTCCGGCGCGAGTTCAATGCGCGCTTTCAAGTACGGTTCGAGCGACGAATATTCATTGATGCGGATGCGCTCCATACCTTGCACAATCAAACGCACCGTACCGTCCGGCGCGCGCAGCATTCGATGAATGACGGCGGCAGTCCCGATTTCGTACAAATCCTCCGGACCCGCATCTTCAAATTTGTCAGTCTTGATGGTGACCAAGCCAATCAAGCGGTTGGTTTCTTTGACTACATCGTCCACCAATTTCAAGGAACGCGCTTGGCCCACATTCAGCGGCAAAACGGTGAGCGGATACACCACGACCCCTTTGAGCGGCAAGATGGGCAACTCATTCGGGATATTGGATTGATTCTCTTCATTCACTTGAATCACTTCAATCTGTTCTTCTTCGTCATTGTTCTTTTTGAAAATAGGCATTTGATTGCTCCGTCTCGGAGGAACCTCTTTTTTACAACTCCTACAGTTCCCCAAACGTTCATGTTAATCCATTGCACTAACGGCAATTAACTTGGGTTCTGGTTTCACTTTGGGCAATGTTATCGTCAAAAAGCCATCCTTGTATTCGGCAGCAATTGCATCTACGGCGTAATCTCCGGGCAGGTACACTTCGCTGGCAAATTCGCCGTATTGCACTTCCAGGCAGTGACACGCGGCACGGTGATGTTGGTCAGAGCGCCGCCCGCTGACGCGCAAAATTCTATCGGTGAACTCTACTTGAATTCTGTCCGGGTCCATCCCCGCAATCTCTATCAAAATAACGACGTTCTCGTGTGTTTCATATACGTCGGTCGGTGGACGAAACATTGACGAGGATTGACCATTTTCTTGCAGTAACAGGGAACTCAACATGCGGTCCATGCTGCGCGAAAAACCGACGAGTTCCTCAAACGACTCTTGATACCTTGCCATAGGGCTTGACCTTGATAATGAGATTTTAACTTTCCTGCTCATAGGATTATACACGAATACAGCGGTATGTTATGTTTCGAGTGTTTTTCTTACTCTTTTTGCCAAAACATGTTGGCAGAATGGAAACCGCCGCGACCTGCATCCCACACGGACCTGGACACCTAAAACAAAAAAGTCGTACGAACTGTGTGCAAAGAGCGGGTCTTGCGCCGCGAAATCTCCCCATGCTGCGGATTTTAGCCGCGTCCGCTATTAACCCAGTTCTTAATGTCTTTTCCTTACAATGTCTCTGGTCTGTCGGGATTGTACACCATATCGCCGGGGAAGCAGACCGCATGCCGCACTGTGCGTTCGCCTTGGAAATGTTGGGCGAGGTCTTTTTGACCGGGTAGCGATATGTCTCGGTCGCCACCAGCGGCTTGCCGCGAGCGAGGATGCTTGGGAAACGCGGAACGTGAGACAAGATACGATGGAAACAACGGTGTGGCTGGTTATATAAGAAGGGTCTCCATCGCGCAAGTGACAGCAATTTGAAAGGGCGATATTTCGTAAAAAAAGTAGGTTTTTTGCGAAAAAATCCACAAAAGTATTGACGCGCGCTATTTCGCGTCGTATAATGATTGGCGAGACGGCTCGCCCTGTCTCAATTTTTTGCCTATTGGCAATGTGGGGCGAGCCGTAATTATGTTAATCAACAACGGGTCCTGATGCGTAGGGAAATACGGCGAAAAATCATAGATAGGTGGTGGGAATGACAACACGTCGGATGAATAAGAGCAAAGCTGTGGTATCGAGCGGAGTGGAGACAAAAGGACGGCGCGCGCGCAGTGGAAACGGACACGGCAACGGGAATGGGCATGGACCCAAGTCCTCCTCGGCGGGTGAAAACGCGCTCGGTGAAAAATCGCACGTGATTTCCGCGCAAACGCGCGCAATTGTTCAGCAGTTGGTCGAAAAGGGAAAATCGCAAGGTTGGCTGTCACAAGACCAAATTTTACAAGTGTTCCCGGAAGCGGAATCCAATATCGAGCAGTTGGAAGAAGTTTATATTGTTCTGTTTGAAGAAGGGATTCAGCTCGTTGACCATGCAGACGCGCCCGAAAGCGCCGTCGAAAAACCCGAAGAACCCGCGCAAGTGGACTTGAACGAAATCGGCATTGACGATACCGTTTCGCTCTACTTGAAAGAGATTTCGCGCATCCCTCTTTTGCGCGCCGAACAAGAAGTGGAATATGCGCGCGGCATGGAAATCGGCAAAAAAGCGCGGCAGCAACTCATGCGCTCGACAGGCACCAGCATCGGCGAACGTAACAAGCTGGAGCAAAAAATTCGCGAAGGCGAATTGTGCCGCCAAAAACTGATTAAAGCGAATTTCCGCCTCGTCGTCTCGATTGCGAAAAAATATATCGGACGCGGTGTTTCGTTCTTGGACTTGATTCAAGAAGGCAACATCGGTCTGATTCGCGCCGTCGAAAAATTCGATTACAAGCGCGGTTTCAAATTTTCGACCTACGCGACATGGTGGATTCGCCAGGCAATTACCCGCGCCATCGCCGACCAGGGGCGTACGATTCGCGTGCCCGTCCACATGTGCGAGCGCATCAACAAATTGACGCGCGTCTCGCGTCAACTCGTACAAGAACTGGGACGCGAACCGACGCCGGACGAAATTGCCAAAGAACTCGGCACGACGCCGAAAAAAGTCGAGCGCATCATCAAAATTTCGCAGCGGCCGCTGTCACTCGAAATGCCCGTCGGCGAAGAACAAGATTCGCATCTCGGCGATTTCATTCCTGACGAATCTACACCGGGTCCGACAGACGCGGCATCGCATCAACTTTTGCGTGAGCAGATGGAAGAAATTCTGACCTCGCTTTCACCGCGCGAAGGACGTGTGCTGCAATTGCGCTTTGGTCTCAAAGACGGCAAAAGCCATACGCTCGAAGAAGTGGGCAAGAAATTCGGCGTCACGCGCGAACGCATTCGCCAAATCGAAGCGAAAGCGCTACGCAAATTGCGTCACCCGTCGCGTTCACGCAAATTGCGCGATTATTTGGAATAAAAGAATTGGCAAGTCGCCACGCTGCGGCTTGCCTTTTTTGTTTCGACGATTCAAAGGAGTTCGCATGTCCGAACCGATGCTCGATTGGGTGTGTGACTATTTGGAGCGCGATGCCGAAATCGTCGTTCCCGTACGCCGTTTGTGGAAAGAATGGCGCGCACAACATCCTGAAGCCGCGTATGATGAATTTGAAGCGACGGTGCTGGCAGACCCGCGTGTGCAATTGATGAGCGGGATTGACCAAACGCGCGACATGGAATTTGAATCGGAAGCGGAACGCGACGCGTGGCTTCAAGAAATGGAAGATGCGGGATTTTTTCACGGACCGCGCATCAAACTCGCCGCGCGCGAATTGAGCGCGGAACACATCGCCGCGCAATTAAAAAAACACACCGAAAACATGCTCAAGAATTTGTGGGAAGCGTATGATGTTCGCCCGGAAGATTTGACGCCCGAACAAGAACAGCAGCTGCTGGATTTAATCGCGGCGGCAAAGGAATTGCAAATGAATGTACAAGAAATGGGATTGAAAGAGCCGCCGAAAGATGAGGCAGACACCGCATGATGTTTTATGCGCCTTGGCAATAAAACCCGTTATCTTCGCTTCGCTTGGAGATAACGGGTTTCTTGTTTGGTTACAAACAGGTTTTCTGTTTGTACATATCTTTGCTACAATACTCGCGCCCCGCACGAAGAATTTTCTGTAGATTTCCCATGTCGTTTTCCGATTCCACCCTCGTTGCATTTACACAAGACCTTGCGTCGGCTTCGCCCGCGCCCGGCGGCGGTTCCACTGCCGCGCTGGCAGGCGCGCTCGGCGCGTCGCTGGTCGCGATGGTGTGTCACTTGACCATCGGACGCAAAAATTATCAGAACGTCAGCGAAAAATTTCAAGCGATGCTGCCGCGCGCCGAAGCGTTACGCGCCGAATTGTTGAACGCGATTCAACACGATGCCGACGCGTATTCGCAGGTGATGATTGCGTATCAACTGCCCAAAGACTCGGACGCGGAAAAAAGTGTTCGCACGCGCGCGATTCAAAACGCGCTGAAACACGCCGCAGAAATTCCACTGCGCGTTGCCACCGCGTGCGCGGAAATTTTAGAGATGGCAGAATTCGCCGCCGCGCATGGCAACAAAAACGCGGCGAGCGACGCGGGCGCGGGCGCGCTCATGGCGGAAGCAGGGTTACGCGCCGCATTGTTAAACGTCGAAATCAATCTCGGACTTGTTCAGGATGAAGCGTTCAACAGCAACACCCGCGCGCAGCTCGAACCACTCAAACGCGTCGCCGCAAAACGTCAAAGCATTCTCGATTCCGTTCAGGCGCGCATCTAGCCGATCGAGCATTGGGGATGGCGAAGCACATCTCGTTCGCCACTGAACACTGATAACGGATTTCTCTCTGTCTCTCCATTACTCCAACTCTCTCGCACTCATGCCAAATTTTGATTCACCCCTTCCCATTGCGCGCGTTGCCGAGGCAATGGGTCTCAGGCTCGATGACATCGAGCCGCACGGAAACTATCGCGCGAAATTGTCGCCCGATTTGCTGACGCGTTTTGCCGCCAAGCCGAACGGTAAATATATCGTCGTGACGTCCATCACGCCGACCCCGCCGGGCGAAGGCAAAACGACGACGGCGATTGGTCTGGCGATGGGCATGAATCGTATGGGCTATCGCGCGGCGGTCTCGCTGCGGCAAAGCGCGTTGGGCGCGGTTTTGAATTATCGCGGCGGCGCGGCAGGCGGCGGCAAAGCACGGCTTGAACCGTACGCGCTGCTCAATCTCAACGCGAGCAGTGACTTTCACAACATCGCGCTCGCGAACAATTTGCTCGCGGCGTGCATTGACAATGTTCTCGTACACGGCAATCCGATGGAACTCGACCCGTTTTCGCTCGCGTGGACGCGCGTCATTCAAATCAGTGACCGCGCGCTGCGCCAAGTGCTGACGGGCTTGGGCGGACGCGAAAATGGCACTCCCCGCGAAGCGCGTTTTGATGCGGTCACCGCGTCCGAAGTGATGGCGTTAATCGGTCTGGTGAACGGCGACGACGAACGCACAACCTTGCAAAATTTGCGCGCGCGCATCGGACGCATTGTCGTCGGACGCTCGCGGCGCGGCAAAGCGATTACGGCGGACGACTTGAAATGCGCGGGCGCGATGACCGCCCTCTTGCAAGATGCCGTGAAACCGAATCTGGTGCAGACGAATGAAGGCACGCCCGCGTTCGTCCACACCGGAACATTGGGACATCTCGCGCATGGCGCGAGTTCCATCCTCGCCGACCGCATCGCGCTGAAAACAAACGATTACGTCATCACCGAAGCCGCGTTCGGGAGTGATTTGGGGTTGGAAAAATTTGTTGACATCAAATGCCGCGCGTCGGGCTTGATGCCGAACGCGATTGTCATTGTCGCCACGCTCCGCGCGTTCAAAATGCACGGCGGCGTCGGCAAGGTCGTCGCCGGCAAACCCCTGCCCGAAGATTTGTACAAGGAAAATTTGCACGCGTTGGAAAAAGGCGCGGCGAATTTATTAAAGCATATCGAAAACGCCAAAACCTTTGGCGCGCCGGTCATTGTCGCCATCAATCGTTTCACCCAAGATACGGACCGCGAAATTGCGCGTGTGGAACAACTCGCGCGCGACGCGGGCGCCGAAGGGACATACACATCGGATGTGTACACACGCGGCGGCGCGGGCGCGATTTCGCTCGCCGAAGCCACCGCGCACGCGGCGAACAAACCATCGCAAGCGCGTTTGTTGTACGCGGATGGGTTGCCTTTGCGCGATAAAATCGAACGCATTGTCACGCAGATGTACGGCGGCGGCGGAATAGAGTTATCGGCAGCGGCAGAAGAAAAATTGACGCAATACAGCGAGCAAGGATTCGGTCAGTTGCCGGTGTGTATTGCGAAAACGCACCTCTCGCTCACGCACGAAGAAAAGCACAAAGGGCGCCCAAAAAATTTCAAACTGCCCATTCGCGATGTGCGGCTTGCCGCTGGCGCGGGCTATGTAATCGCGTTTACGAATGAATTACGCACCATGTCAGGCATGCCCGCGCGTCCCTCGCTGGAGCAAATTGATATTGATGAAAATGGCAACGTGATTGGCTTGGAGTAATTTTTAAAAAAACACTTGGCTCGCCACATGACAAAGGAGTCAGAAAAAACAAAATGAAAAATCACAATTCAACCAACGGACGTTTGCGTCAAAACGGCGCGCGCATCATCACCCCCCCCCCGGGTCCCAACGCGAAAAAAATGTTGGCGCGCGACAAAAAAGTGGTCTCACCTTCGTACCCGCGCGATTATCCCTTTGTGATGGAGCGCGGCATTGGCGCGCAGGTGTGGGACGTAGACCGCAATCGCTACATTGATTGGATGGCAGGCATCGCGGTCAACGCAACGGGACACTCGCATCCGAAATTGGTCAAAGCCTTGCAAGACCAAGCCGAAAAATTTATTCATATTTCGTCGGACTATTATCACGAGACGATGATTCGTCTCGGCGAACGCATTAACGACATCGCGCCGATGAAAGAAGATGTCGGCGTGTTCTTTGCCAACTCGGGCACGGAAGCGGTGGAAGCCGCAATCAAACTGGCGCGCTATGCGACGAAACGACAGCGCTTTATCGGATTTCTCGGCGCGTTTCATGGACGCTCGATGGGTTCGCTTTCATTCACCGCGTCAAAATTTGTACAGCAAGAACGTTTTTTCCCGACGATGCCCGGCGTCGTCCATGTTCCGTTCCCTGACCCGTATCGTCCCGTTCTCGACCTGAATCGCGATGGTGATTACGGCGACACGGTGGTGGACTATATCGAGCGCGTTATTTTCCAAACGATTCTGCCGCCGGATGAATGCGCGGCGATTTTATTGGAACCGATTCAAGGCGAGGGGGGTTATGTCGTGCCGCCGCAAAATTTTTTCCCGCGCCTGCGCAAATTGTGTAACAAGCATGGCATCCTCTTGATTGCGGATGAAGTGCAGTCGGGCGTCGGGCGCACCGGCAAATGGTGGGCGATTGAACATTGGAATGTCGAACCGGATATAGTTTGTTCGGCAAAGGGAATCGCAAGCGGCGTCCCGTTGGGTTTGATGTTTGCGCGGCAGTCCATCATGAAAAAGTGGGTCTCTGGCGCGCACGGGAACACGTACGGCGGGAATCCGCTCGCGTGTACTGCGGCATTGACCACTCTCGATTTGGTGGAAGATGGCATGATGGACAACGCGGCAGAACAGGGCGAATTCATCATGGACGCGCTCGCGGAAATGCAAGTGCGGCATCCGTCCATTGGCGACCTGCGCGGCAAGGGCTTGATGATTGGCGTCGAATTTGTTCAAGACAAAACGTCCAAGCAGCCCGCGCATCAATTGCGCGAAGATATCGTGCATCACGCGTTTCAAAATGGCTTGCTGCTGCTCGGCTGCGGACGCAGCACCATTCGCATCGCGCCGCCGTTGATGATTCAAAAGCCGCTCGTCGAAGAAGCGCTGGAAATTTTTGAAAACGCGGTGACGAGCGCGGAGAAAAAGCACAAAATGTTATAACGTGTCAGGTGTCAAGGTGTCGTGTAAAAAGAACTTGACACCTGACACTTGCACGGGACCCTTGAATTCCATCACCGTTCTCGGCGTGCGCGTTGACGATGTGACAATGTCTGAAGCCTTGGCGCGGGTGGACGACTTTATGCAAGAGCCGCGCGTGCATCAGATTGTCACCGTCAATCCCGAATTCATCATGGCGGCGCAGAATGACGCGACGTTTGCGTGTGCGCTGGCAGAGAGCGACTTGAATTTGCCTGACGGTGCGAATCTTTTGCGCGCGGCGGAAGCGCAGGGAACCCCGTTGCGCGAACGCGTGGCAGGCACGGATTTTTGTTGGTATTTAGGCGGCTTGGCGGCGACGGCGGGATGGAAGGTTTTTCTGCTGGGCGGACGCGGCGGGGTAGGCGGACAAGCCGCCGCGCGTTTGCAGTCGCGTTATCGCAATCTGAAAATTGTCGGGATGTTTGAAGGTTCGCCCGATGCGCGGGAGGAAGCCGAAATCATTGCGCGCATCAACGAAAGCGGCGCGGAAATTTTATTTGTCGCGTACGGCGCGCCCGCGCAGGATGTTTGGATTTTTCAGCATCGCAGCGCTTTACAGCACGTGCGCGTGGCGATTGGCGTCGGCGGCGCGTATGACTTTATTGCAAAAAAAATTCGCCGCGCGCCCAAGCTCATGCAGGATTTGGGACTCGAATGGCTGTTTCGTCTGGTGTTGCAGCCGTGGCGCGTGCGCCGACAATGGGCGCTTGTGGTGTTTACAATCCGAATGCTGTACCAAAAACGAAATGCTCCTTCCATAAAAAAACTCGAGACCGCCGAATAAGCGTTTCTAGTTTTTTGTGATGTTATTTCGAGCAGAGCGCGAAATCTCGCTCGCCTATGGCAATTTCTCACTCCTGCTTTGCCCTGAGCGCGCCCTGCACCGAAGGGGTCGAAATGACACTTTAGTGTTATTTCGTTTCGAGCCGATACCCTTCGCCGCGCAGTGTTACGAGCAATTTCGGTTTGTTCGGGTCATCCTCGATTTTTTCGCGCAGCCAACGCATGTGAACATCGAGCGTAC
The DNA here is from genome assembly GCA_937870825.1 of uncultured Chloroflexota bacterium. Taxonomy (GTDB): domain Bacteria; phylum Chloroflexota; class Anaerolineae; order UBA4142; family SHND01; genus SHND01. The sequence goes on from CALMZO010000272.1 coordinate 46,719, forward strand.
GCGTGTCCCCGAGATAATCGGTATCCCAAATTTCCTGCATCAACTTTTTTCGCGTGACGATTTGCCCCGCGTTCTCCATAAACAATTTCAACAGTTCAAATTCTTTCGGCGTCAATTTGTGAGTACGAGTGCCGCGCGTCACGCGGCGGCGCTCGACATTCAACAGGAGCGCGCCGACCTTCATTTCGCGCGGCGGACGATTGTCCAGCGCGGAGCGGAGGCGCTGCGACAATTTTTTCGGCGTCGTCGTTTTCGGCAGCACCAGCGCGCCGTTGCTGCCGCCGTCAATGCGGTTGGGATTCTGTGCGAGCAAAATCAAAATGGGATGTGAACTTCGATGCAGGGAACGCACCAGACGTTTGACACTCAAACGGGGGGATGTCGAATCCAAAATAATCGCGTCGGGGAGTCGCGCCTTTGCTTGCGCGAGCGCTTGACGTCCACTGTGCGCGGTGAGAATGGAATATTCTTTTTTGTTAAAAGACGTGGCGAGATTTGTCGTAACCTCTTTGTCGTTGGCGACAATCAGTACGGTCGCTGGCATTGCAAACTCCTACAAGCATCGTTGCCGCAAAAAAAATTCGCGTCCCGTAACCGCGCGCGCCTCCCTCGTGGAGGTTATGTCATCTGTGCAAGGGTGAACCGGCAAAAATGATGACGTGTCAAGATTTAGGTCGCGGAGCGTTGAAACGGCGGTGATTATAGTCCACCTCTTGAATTTGGCAAACCTTAAAAAATTTTCACATTGGAATTTTTTCGCGTTTCTATAATTTTTTTTGCGATTGTGATTGACGCTGTGATGCGCGCATGTTAGACTCAAAGTGTAATCGTTTTGCAATCGCGTTCCGCGTATTCTGAATGGTACATGCAAGCTTGCATCACTCCTCTCTGAGGTGGGTATGAACATTCACGGTGGTCGCCTCGTCGCGTGCGTTTTGAAAAATGAAAATGTTTCGCATCTATTTACGTTGTGCGGGGGACATATTGCATCTATTTACGATGGCTGTATTGACGAGGAAATAAAAATTATTGACACGCGGCACGAACAAGCCGCGGCACATGCAGCCGACGCATACGCGCGTTTGACGCGCGGCATTGGCGTCGCGGCAGTGACAGCCGGACCCGGCGTGACCGATGCAGTGACGGCAGTCGCGAACGCGTATTATGCGAACAGTCCGCTGCTCTTGCTCGGTGGCGCTGCGCCATTGGAGCAGCAAGGACGCGGCGCGCTGCAAGAGCTGGAACAAGTTGCGCTCTTGAAACCGATTACAAAATACAGCATTGCGATTCATCAAACGGAACGCATTCCGGAATTGTTGACGCAAGCCATTCGTATCGCGCTCACGGGAAAACCGGGTCCGGTTTTTGTTGAAATTCCGTTCGACATTTTGATACAGTTCGTGGATGAGGACAATATAAAATTTCCGAAGCAGTATCGCTCAACGTCGCGCGCGTACGGCGACCTTGCACAAATCGCGCGCGCGGCGGAATTGCTTGCGAACGCGCAGCATCCTGTCGTCTTGGCAGGAACGCAAGTGTATTGGGATGACGCGTCGAATGTTCTCCGAACATTCGTAGAAAAATTTAATTTGCCTGTCTTTCCGAACGGCATGGGGCGCGGCACAATTCCAATGAATCATCCGAATTGTTTGCCGCTCGGGCGCGGGGCGGCTTTGAAAGGCGCGGACGTTGTTTTGTCGCTCGGCGTGCCGATGGATTTTCGGATGCGTTATGGCGATTTCGGCGATGAAACAAAATTGATTCAAGTGGATGTGGACGCGGCGGAAATTGGCAGAAATCGCGCGGTGGATGTCGGCATTGTCGGAAACGCGCGCGCTGTGATTGACCAATTGTCCGACGCGTTGGATGGGACGACCACAAGGGTTCGCCCATACGACGCGTGGCTCGCGTTCTTGCAAGGCGTTCAAGAGGAAAAGCACACGGCGCAAGCGGAATGGGAAAACTCGAACGAAATTCCGATTCATCAATTGCGTCTCGCGCACGAGTTGAACAAAATTTTGGATGATGACACCATCGTTATCGCGGACGGCGGCGATGTCGTTGGGCTTGCCGCCAAAGTGTTGACGATTACGAAACCGGGGCAGTGGCTCGACCCGGGCCCGCTCGGCTGTCTCGGCGTCGGTTTGCCGTTCGCGTTGGCGGCGCAAGTGTTGTACCCCAATAAAAAAGTCATTGTGTTGAATGGTGATGGTTCGTTCGGCTTGAACGGCATGGAATTTGATACTGCCGCGCGTTTCAATTTACCCATCGTCACCGTAATCGGCAATGATGGGCAGTGGGGTGAAATTCGTTTGCCGCAAATCGCGTTGATGGGCGAGGAACGCGCGGTGGCGACACAGCTCGCGCCAAAGGCGCAGTACGAAAAAATCGCCGACGCGTTCGGCGGCTATGGTGAATGTGTCACAGAGCCGAATGAAATTGTGCCCGCGATTCAGCGCGCGTTCGCAAACGCGCACAGCGCAAGCAAACCGAGCATCGTGAATGTGATGATTGACCCGCAGGGTGTGACAAAAGCGGACGCGGTGCGCGCGTATGTTTTGTGATGGAAACCTCGCAGGTTTTCGGAAACCTGCGAGGTTTAAGGTATAATCCCCCGCAATGAAGACCACTGTGGTCATTCCGACCTATAACGAAGCCGAAAATCTCCGCGCAATTTCCACCGCCTTACTGAATCTCCCCATTTCTGACCTCGATATTTTGATTGTGGACGATGAATCGCCTGACGGCACGGGCGCGCTCGCCGAGGAATTGCGCCGCGAATTTGCGCCGCGTTTGCATGTTTTGCATCGTCCCGCCAAGTCGGGACTCGGCACGGCGTACATTGAGGGATTTGTGTTGGGCATGAAAAATGGCGCGGACTGTCTCGCGCAGATGGACGCGGACTTTTCGCACTCGCCCGATTACTTGCCGCAATTTTTGAAACGGATTGACAAGTACGATGTCGTCGTCGGTTCGCGTTATGTGCCGGGCGGCAAATTGGATGAGCGTTGGAGTTTCGGCAGATATTTGTTGAGTTGGTGGGCGAACAGTGTGTATGTGCGAATGATTTTGGGATTAAAGGTGCGCGACGCGACGGCGGGTTTCAAACTGTGGCGGCGCAGCGCGTTGGAAAAAATCAATTTGGAACGCGTGCGCGCAAACGGCTACGTCTTTCAGGTCGAGATGGCGTATCTGTCGGAACAAAATGGTTTGCGAATTTTGGAATATCCAATTTACTTTGAAGACCGCCGCATCGGGCAATCGAAAATGGACATGCGCGTCAAGTGGGAAGCCGCCTCGCGGGTGTGGGAAATTCGTTCGCGCTATGGCGCGCTTGGCAACAATACTTCATTAGTCGAGTGGCAGCGTGAAACGATTTGATTTCGCTGCGATTCTGTTTTTCCTCGCACTCGCTCTTTTGTTTTTCGCGCCTGTGTTGCTCACCAATGCAACACTCGTGCCGTTCGACAACCTCTATCGTTTTCCGCCGTGGAATTCTTTCGCACAGCAGAATGGCGTCGGGCAACCGCACAATCCGCTCCTCGACGATTTAATCCTCGAAAATTACGCGTGGAAAAGTTTCATCAATGAATCCATCCGCGCGGGGGAACTCCCGTTGTGGAATCCGTACATTTTCGCGGGACAGCCCTTTCTCGCGGCGGGACAAAACGCGGCGTTGTATCCGCCCGGCATTGTGTTTTACATTTTGCCGCTTGCGCGCGCGTACGCGATTTTTGCCGCGCTGCATTATTGGCTCGCCGCGTGCGCGATGTATTTTCTCGCGCGCGTGTTGGGCTTGCGCGCGTTCGCCGCTCTCGTCAGCGGAATCATTTACGCGTTCAGCGGGTTCATGGTCGTCAGTGTCGTGTTTCCGATGGTGGTGAGCGCGGCGGCATGGCTGCCCGCGATTTTGGCGTGTGTGGAATTGGTCTTCCGACACCTCACCCCCCAACCCCCTCTCCTGAATTCAGGAGAGGGGGCGCAGGAGGCGACAAGGCAGCGATTCGCGCGGGTTTTATTTTTCGCATTGTGCGCGGGGATATTGATTGGCGTCCAATTTCTCGCGGGGCATGTGGAAATGTCGTATTACATTTTGCTTGTCCTTGCGTTTTACGCGGCGTGGCGCATTTTGGGAATGAATGTGTCATTGAATCTGTCATTGCGAGGAGCGAATTCTGCGACGAAGCAATCTCCCTCGCGCGCAATGATAAAGTGGCGCGGCATTCTGCGCGCGGGCGCGGCGATGTTCGGAATCGTCGCGTTGGGATTTGCGCTGGCGGCAATTCAAATTTTGCCGTTGTATGAATTGGTGCGCGCGAATTTTCGCGAAGGTTCTGTTTCGTACAGTGATGTCGCGGGTTGGGCTTTGCCGACGCGCCAAGTTCTCACATTTTTCATTCCCGATTTTTTTGGCAATCCGACCCATCACGCGTATTTCGACATGTACGAAAATGTTTGGAAACCCGCGCCGCAAGGGACAATTTTTTGGGGGATTAAAAACTATGTGGAAGCGGGCGCGTATGTTGGGATTCTCGCGCTGGCACTGGCAATCTTGGGGATTTTCAATTCGAAATTCGAAAACTTGTCCCGAGGGGAATCGAGGGATCGAAATTCGAAATTTTTCTTTATCACTCTTGCCGTCCTCTCTCTGCTTTTCGCGTTCGGCACACCACTCTATGCAATTCTCTTTTATGGACTCCCCGGCTGGAATCAACTGCATACCGCGTTTCGTTGGATTTTTCCGTGGACGGTGAGCGTCGCGTTTCTCGCGGGCGCTGGCGCGCAATACATCGCGGATGGTTTATCGAAACGCGTTGTAACAATTGTCGGTGCCTTGTTCGCAGTTGTTGGCATCGCGACGTTGCTTGTCGTCGCGTCGTCGCTCGCACTGCGCGATGTGTTTGTACGCTTTGCGGATTCGTTTGTGAACGCGTCGGATTTGGCGAAACCGGTGTTTGAAACGGGACAAGCATTTTGGTCATATCAAGCGCGCAATCTGACGCTGTGCGGTTTGTTTGTACTCTTTGCGGGAATCGTGTCGCTCGTCGCGCGTACCACTTGGCGCGTGAAAAATGTTGCGGCGTGGAAACCTTTGGCGATTCTGGTACTCGTTGCAGATGTGTTTGTCGCGGGCATTGGTTTTTATCCGCGCGCAGATTTGAAACTCGCGGAATTTATGCCGCCTGCAATTCAATTTTTGCAGCAAGATAAATCACTGTTTCGCATTGCCACGTACGACGAACGCGGGCAAAAAGTTTTGAACGCAAATAGCGCGATGCCGTTCGGCATTCAAGATATTCGCGGCTATGACTCGATTATTGCGAAACAGTACGTCGAGTACATGCAACTGCTCGCGCCGCAGGACGAATTGCTATATAACCGCATCGCGTCATTCTATGATTACCAACCGTTGAGTTCGCCGCTGTTAAATCTGTTGAATGTTAAATATGTGCTGACGACGCGCGCCGTGCCGAATCCAAATTATGAATTGGTGTACGACGCGGAAGTGAAAATTTACGAAAATAAAAATGTGCTGCCGCGCGCGTTCTTGGTGAATCACGTGCGCGTGTTTGAGAATCGCGACGAATTGTTGCGCGCGCTGCCGAGTGCGGATGTGGCGCGCGAGGTGTTGTTAGAGACCTCACCCCCGTCCCCTCTCCCAACGGGAGAGGGGGGCAATCTCCTCTCTCCTAAAAGGAGAGGCGCTGGGGGTGAGGTGGCATTTGAAAAATATACGGGCAGTGAAGTGATTTTGAAAACGAACGCATCACAGCCCGCGTATCTCGTTCTCGCCGACACCTATTTTCCCGGCTGGATTGCGCAAATTGACGGGCAGGATACGCCGATTTATCGCGCGAACGGAAATTTTCGCGCGGTGGTTGTGCCTGCGGGCGAGCATACCGTTCGTTTCAAGTATTCGCCGATTTCGTTCCGCGTTGGCTCGGTGTTGTCGCTGCTCGCCGCGATTGCGGTGATGTTGGCGTTTGTCGCGTTGGTGTGGCAAAAATTTGTGTTGGGAGACGCGAGTCCAAGTCAATCCCAAGTCCGCACGGTTGCGAAAAATTCGCTCGTACCGATGGGCGCGTCGTTGTTGATTCAAGTCATCAATTTCGCGCTCGCGCTCGTGGTGCTGCGCGTGCTCGGTCCCGAGAACAACGGGCATTACGCGTTCGCGGTGACGGTGTGGTTTTTTCTTTCGGCGATTACGGAATTTGGTTTGGGAATTTTGGTGACGCGTGAAGTGGCGCGGGACCGTTCGCGCGCGAATGTATTTTTGACGAACGCGATTGTGTTGCGCGTGCTGCTGACGTGCGCTTCGATTGTTTTGCTCGGCGGCGTGATTTTGTTTTACAACGCGACGGGGGATTTAACGACGGATACGATTTGGGCGATGGTGTTGCTGTGGGTCTCGCTTTTTCCGAATCATGTCGCGGGCGCGCTGTCGGGAATGTTTTACGCGTACGAACGTTTTGAATATCCGACGGCGATTGAAATCGCCACCGCGCTCGTGAGTGTGGCACTGCAAATCGCGGTGCTGCTCGCCGGGTACGGCATCGTCGGACTCGCGGGCGTCTCGATTGCGACGAATCTTTTCACACTCTTCATCATGTACTATCTCGTGCGCCGCTTGTTGTTCAAACCGCATTTCGTGTTTGACCGTCCGCTCGCGCGTTGGATGTTTGGGGAATCGTACCCGTTGATGATGAACAATTTGTTGGCAAATTTGTTTTTCAAGATTGATGTCTTTTTGCTGCTGCCGCTAACGAACGCGACGATTTTGGGTTACTACAACGCGGCGTACAAATTTGTGAACGCGCTCAATTTTATTCCATCCAAATTCACGCTGGCGATTTTTCCAATGTTGTCGCGGCTCTCGACAGGTTCGACGGACGCGATGCAGCGCGCGTTAATAGTTTCGGTGAAATTGTTGACGTGGATTGCAGTCCCGATTACGGTGGCGACCGTGTTTATTGCCGAGCCGTTGATTCTGTTTTTCGCGGGCGCGGCGTACCTTCCCGATTCGGCGATTGCGTTGCAGTGGCTCATTTTCTTTTTGCCGTTCAGTTTCATCAACAGTGTCGTGCATTACGTGTTGATTGCGTTGAACGAGCAGCGTTTTCTCACGCGCGCGTTCCTCATCGGGCTGGTGTTCAATATCGCCGCGAACTTGTTAGCCATTCCCGCGTTGACGTATCGCGGCGCGGCGTTGGTGACCGTGTTTTCAGAATTTGCGCTGCTCGTGCCGTTTTACTATGCGTTACGCAAACACATGCCGCCGCTGCCGATTCTCGACATATTTTGGAGACCTACGCTTGCGGGAATTGCAATGGGCGCGGTGTTGTATGTTCTCGTCGCGCAAAATATCGTCGTCGCGTTGTTCGCGGCGAGCATCGTGTACGGAATTGTTTTGTTGCTCACGGGCGCGTTGGGCGCGGATGAATGGCTCTTGCTGGGGAAATTAGTGCCGAAGCGTTTCGCGGGGCTCGTGAAAGTAATCAGTGGCGTTCGATTACGAACGCATCAGTAATCAGTGATCAGTCTCAATACCTTCGCCGAAATCAAAAACGCGCCAGAAACAAACCCGTTTTCTCTGAGAAAACGGGTTTGTTTCTGGCTGCTGGCGAACTTGTTACAATCTGAATACTGATTACTGTCCACTGATTACTGGTTACTAATTACTCGTCTTCAAAAATTCTTGAATCTCGTACTCGACGCGGATTCTTCGCAGATGCACTTGCGGGGTCGGCGCTTTCAAGTTGTAGGTGTCAATCAGTTTGTTGAGTTCGTTCGCTTGCTTGCGAAATTGTTCGACGATTTTTTCTTGCGCGTGCGCGCGTTCACGCGCGTTATTGGGCGGATTGTTTTGAAAACGTTTCAAGGGCGCAAAAATTTTTTCGCGCGCTGCGTCCACCTCTTTACGCGTTTCAATCCAATCGGGCGCAAAGCCCGCGTTTTTCAAAAGGTTGAACGCGAGTTCCCAATCTTCGGGAACGTTCGGGTCACGCGC